>JARLFY010000074.1 GCA_031296325.1 Acidobacteriaceae bacterium
AGGACGTCGGGGATGAAGACGCGGGTGAAGAGGAAGACTCCTGCGCTGGTCAGGATGCCGAGGCCGGTGTAGAGCGCGGCTCGTTCTCCGAAGGACTGGCGCGCCCAGCGCACACCGAGCAGCATCAGCAGCAGCACGCAGAGAGCTTGCGGCAGGTGCGCGGCGAAGGCGTTGATGCCGAAGACGCGCAGGCTGGCGGCGACGATCCAGTAGGGCAGGGGAGCCTTCTCCAGATAGCGCACGTTGTTGACGCGCAGAGTGACCCAGTCGCCGGAGAGAGCCATCTGGCGGGCGGCGTTGGCGTGGGTGCCGTCGGCGTCGTCCAGCACTGGTGGGGCGAAGAGCGAGGCGAAGAAGAGGACGAGCCAGAGCGCGGTCAAAAGAGAGAGCAGACGAGCGCGGCGAGGGGGCGCGGCGACGTAGGAGGTGGTCTCGGGTTCGGTAGAGGGGATAGTGGACATGAGAAATACTTGCTCTAACAGCATACTTGGAGAAAAGGTCGCGCGCGGGGATGGGCGGGCGTTGTATCGTGGCTTTGGAGAGATTTACGGCGGGACCATAGCCGCACCCTTCAAAAGACGGAGTGAGGAAGATTTTTTGAGCGACGTCGAGAGCCTTGCTGGGCGATGGAATCTGGACGATAGAAACTGGGAGAGGGCTGAAGAATGCTTACGTTTGCCGCGATTGATATTGGTTCCAACTCGGTTCGCCTGAAGATTGCCTCGGTCGAACAGCACACTCTGAAGACGTTGCATGAGGATCGCGAGGTGGTGCGGCTGGGCGAGAGCGTCTTCCAGACCGGCGTCATCTCTCCCGACGCGATGGCCAACACCATTAGCGCTCTGAAGCGTTTTCAGAAGGCGGTACAGTTACATGTGGCCGACCGCGTCCGTGTAGTCGCCACCAGCGCGATGCGCGATGCGCGCAATGCGGAGGCCTTCACCGCGTGGGTCAAGTCGGCGACCGGCTGGCAGGTGGAGGTGATCTCCGGGCTGGAAGAGGGGCGACTGATCCACCTTGGCGTGGCCACGCATGAGGCTGGAGCCAAGGGCCGCTGTCTGCTGATCGACCTCGGCGGCGGAAGCTGCGAGGTGACGCTGTCGGACGCAGGAAACATCCGCGAGACGGTCAGCATGCCGCTGGGCGCAGTGCGTTTGCAGCAGGAGTTTCTTCACGTTGATCCTCCGGCGAAGGAGGACGTGGCGCGGCTGAAGCAGTACATCGACCGCGAGTTGGACAAGGCCGTGCGCAAGCTGGGAACGCCCAGAGTGTCGCTGGTGATTGCGACCTCCGGCACGGCGG
This sequence comes from Acidobacteriaceae bacterium, assembly GCA_031296325.1. Lineage (GTDB taxonomy): Bacteria > Acidobacteriota > Terriglobia > Terriglobales > Acidobacteriaceae > Edaphobacter. Next base: position 1,303 of record JARLFY010000074.1, read on the forward strand.
CGGCGTTGGCCGAGGCGAGCGTCGCGCTGGCCAGCAAGCTGCCCGCGCGCAAGGCCGCTCCCAAGAGCTTCGTGCGCATCAAGCCCAACGAGGCGAAGATGGAGGACGTGCGTCGTCTGGCCGATCAGTTGGCGAAGATGGAAAACGCGCAGAGGTCTTCGGTTCCGGGCATCGGGCCGCGTCGCGCGGAGATTATCATCGGCGGCGCAATGGTCTATGCGAGGCTGTTGGAACGGCTGGGGCTGAAGGGCTTTCGCTACTCGCCGCTGGGTCTGAGCGATGGAATCCTGGCCCAGATGCTGGCCGATGTCGATCTGCGCGCCTCGGTGCACAAGAAGATCGAAGGCGAGCGATGGGTGGGCGTTCTCGACCTATGCAAACGCTACGGCGTGGACACGAAGAAGGCCGAGCCGGTGTGTCAGCATGTGGGGCAACTCTTCGACGAACTCACGCGAGTCCACGAACTGCCGCAGGAGTACCGACTGTGGCTGGAGTCCGCCGCCATGATTCATGACGTCGGCAAATACATGAATCATCAGGGACACCATCGGCACACGCAGTACATTGTGGCCAACTCGGAGATCTTTGGCTTCTCGCCGGAGCAGCGCATGGTGGTCAGCGCGATTGCGCGCTATCTGGGCAAGAGTCGCCCGGACGGGGTGGATCGCGTGATGCGCGCCATCCCCGTGGAGCAGCATGGCCACGTCGTCGCTTCGGTGGTGCTGCTGCGGCTGGCTCTGGCGCTCAATCAGAATCGAGCCAGTGCGGCGGTCAAGATGCGCTCCCACGTCTATCCCAAGCGCGTGCTGATAGAACTGGCGCAGGGGCGCGGCGGTGCGGAGTTGGAGGCTTGGTCGTTGAGAAAAGAGGCAGCCTATTTCCGCGAGGTCTTCCGTCGCGACTTGGTCATCGAGGTCGCGTAGAGCGAGAGCGAGGTCGCATAGAGAGCGCGCACGGTGCGCGGATCGAGCAGCCATTGCAACGCCGCCGGGCCGCGCGTCAGGTTCAACCGCGCCAGCGAGCCTTTGCGCAGGCGTATGTTGGCCGCTCCCGCAAAGTCTTCCAGGCCGCTGGCTGAGGTCGCAGCGGGAACCAGCAGCGATCCCATGAAGGCCGCGAGGTTCGGGTTGTGCCCGACGATCAGGAGATTTTCCTGCCCTGCGTAGTCGCGCAGCAGCTTATGGAACTGGGCCAGCGTGGCGTCGGGAGCGAGCGCGGCAGACGAGATGATCTTCGCCTCGTAGCCCATCTCGGTTCCCACCAGCGAGGCCGTCTGCATCGAGCGCTTCAACGGACTGGATACGATCATGTCGAACTGAACCTTCATCGAGTTCAGCACATGAGCCAACTGTAGACAGTGCCGTTTCCCCTCTTTATCCAGAGGACGCTTGTGGTCGAGAATCGGATTGACGCGCTTTACCCCAGCGCTGGCGTGACGCAGTATGTAGAGATTCATAGGCCTGCCAACATTGTATAGGCCGCGCATTTAAGCCAGCGGCGATGGCGTCCCCAACAGGATTCGAACCTATGTTGCCGCCGGGAACTGGCGGAGTCCTGGGCCACTAGACGATAGGGACGCATGGCGGAGCGGCAGGCCTGCGGACTGACAGGACATTCGCAACCGGTGCAAACCAATCGTACACCAGCAGGACGATACAATCGAAGAACGTTGAGATGCATTAACCGATGTGCGACGATTGTGAAAATCTGCGCATCCGAAGACAATCTGCGTTCATCAAAAATACTGGAGATCCCTCCATGCCTATCGCCATCGACTTTTTCGTCGGTCACGCCTACGCCATCCTGTTTCTATGGGTGTTGATTGAGCAGCTTGGCGTACCGGTGCCCAGCATTCCACTGCTGCTGGCCGCCGGAACGCTGAGCGCGACTCATCGCGTCAGCGCTCCGATTGCGGTGATTGCGGTGATTGTGGCCTGCATGATCTCCGATTCGGCGTGGTATGCGCTGGGCCAACGCTTCGGCAACGGAGTGATTCGCCTGCTCTGCCGCATGTCGATGGAGGCGACGACCTGCGTGGCCAAGACCGAGGGCTACTTCACTCGGCGTGGACCGATGACGCTGCTGTTTGCCAAGTTTGTGCCGGGGCTCTCGACGGTTGCCGCGCCGATCGCCGGACAGAGCGGGATGAACTACTCCTGCTTTCTGGTCTACGATCTGTCGGGTTCGCTGATCTGGTCGCTCACGTTCCTGTTTGCCGGACGATTCTTCGGCGATGTGGCTAAGCGGAGTCAGGGGTTCTTCGGCTTTTTGAGCCACTTCGCCGTGGTCGCCTTCCTGCTGGCGGTGGTTGGCTTCATCGTGTGGCGCGTGGTGAAGCAGCGCCGCTTTCTGGCTCGGGTGCGCGATCTGCGGCTTGATCCCGAGGAGTTGATGGCGATGCTGGACGAAGCGGTGCAGGTCGGCAGTGCGCCGCCCTACATCGTCGATCTGCGCCATCCGCTGGACTATCTGCCTGATCCGCGCGTTCTTCCCGGAGCTGTGCGCATTGGGCCAAGCGAGATCGCGCGCCACGCCGAAAGCATTCCGCGCGACCGCGACGTGATCCTCTACTGCACCTGCCCGTCGGAGGAGACCAGCTCCAGCGTTGCGCTGAAGCTGCACCGGCTCGGGATCATGCGGGTGCGTCCGCTGCGCGGAGGCTTCGACGGATGGAAGACCGCAGGCTACCCGCTCGTTGATTATGTGGACGGCGCAGAGATCGTTTTGCCGGAGCCGATGAGTCCGGAGCCGATAAACCCTGAGTCTCTGTCCAAATTGGTTTGATGCTCTTCGGCACGCATGAAGCCGTGCCTTCCGAATTTGTTGCTATGCGGCGAGACTACTCTTCGGTCTTCTTTTTGTTGCGGGGCTTTATTTTGAACCAGATGGGGGAGCCGATGAAGCCGAAGGCGGCGCGGATCTGGTTGGCGAGGAAGCGCTCGAAGGCGAAGTGCAGCTTTACGTCCTTGTCGGTGAAGAGGACGAAGGTTGGGGGGGCTACCGCCGCCTGCGTCATGTAGTAGATGCGGACGCGGCGGTTCATGGGAACCGAGGCCTTCTGGAAGTCGACGTTGGCGAGGAAGCGGTTCATCTGGCCGGTGGTGACGCGCTTGCGTCGCTCGCGGCTGACCAGTTCCACCTTCTTGAAGAGAGCCTCCATGCCCTTGCCGGAGGCTGCGGAGACGAAGACCAGCGGGGCGTAGTCGAGGTACTTCAGCTTGTCGCGCACCTGCTGCTCGTAGAGTTTGGGGTCGGCGGGCTGGCGCGTGCCGGAGACGGAAACGAATCCCTCGGCTTCGTTGCGGGATGACAACAAAGGCGCTTCATGGGCTGGCAGAGTGGAGCCTTTGTGCGTGGCCGAGCGATTGGTGTTGGGGTTCGAGTTGGTGGAGGGCGTGTTGCTGGCCGGATTGGTGACCAGATCCCACTTGTTGACCACGATGATGACGGATCGGCCCGACTCGTGGGCGTAGCCGCCGATGTTGGCGTCGAGCGCGGCGACGCCTTCGGTGGCGTCGAGGACGAGGAGGCTGACGTCGGCGGCTTCAAGGTGCTTGCGCGCCATGATGACGGAGAGCTTTTCCGCCATGAGGTGCGTCTTGCCCTTGCGTCGGATGCCCGCCGTATCGACGAAGCGGAAGTCGTGGTTGGCGCGGGTGACGACCTCGTCGACCGCGTCGCGGGTGGTTCCGGCGATGGGGCTGACGATGGCGCGAATGCTGCCGGTCAGGGCGTTGAGCAGCGTCGATTTGCCGACGTTGGGACGACCGATGATGGCGATCTTCGTCTCTTTCTCCAGAAACGAGCCGTGGGATCGGAGCCTGCGCGGACGGTTGGGATCGTTGGGATCGAAGGAGGAAGCGGATCCCTCCGCTTCGCTACGGGATGACAACAAAGAAGAGGGCGTGGATGACAGAGAGGACTCATCCGGCAATACGAGGTCGGCTCCGGTGGGGGGAGCGAAGGTGGGGCCTTCTTCGTCCTCTTCCATCTCGTCTTCGGCGGTGAGCATGGCTTCGGGCGCAAGGACGGAGGGCGCGGGAAGGACGGCGAAGACCTCGTCGAGCAGGTCGCCGATGCCGGTGCCGTGTTCGGCGGAGATGGCCAGAACGTTCTTGAAGCCGAGGCGGCGGAAGTTTTCCGCCTGGGGAAGCAGGGCCTCGGTGTCCATCTTGTTGACGGCAAGGAAGATGGGTTTGCCGCCGCGCAGAAGCAGGCGGGCGAGTTCCATGTCGGGGCTGGCGAGTTCGGAGCGGCCATCGACGACCATGATGATGGCGTTGGCCTCTTCGAGCGCGACCTGCGCCTGATTGAAGATCTCGGAGGGGATGAGGGCCTCGTCATCGGGGATGACGCCGCCGGTGTCTACGATGCGGGCCTCGGCGCCCATCCACTCCAACTGGCCGTAGATGCGGTCGCGGGTGATTCCCGGCTCGTCGCCCACGATGGAGCGGCGTGATCCGGTGAGGCGATTGAAGAGCGTCGACTTGCCGACGTTGGGGCGACCGCAGACGGCGATGAGAGGCAGGGTGAGAGACGCCGCCGAATCGACGGCGAGATCCATCTGCGCGGCGAGGACTTCGACCTCGCGCCAATCTTCATTCTGGCCGATGTTGGCGGAGTGCGGCGTCTGACGACCGACGATGTTGTCGGAGGGACGGGTGGGCCGCTTTGCCACTGCGCCGGTGGAGTTGGGCGCGATGATCTTGTGTGACTCGTTCTCCGGCGAGCGCGTGGGGGTGTGCTTCTTCTTCTCCAGCAGAGCCTTCTTGGTGGCGAGAACCTTGCGCTTGCGCGGATCGACCGCTCCCGTGGTGGGAGTGACGCGCGGTGCGCGACCCTTCTTGGGACGGGTGGATGCTTCGCGGTGCTTCTTGCCGAGTCGTTTGCGATCTTCGCGTTGCGCCATTATGAGAGTGCCTTCCGGGGTCGCCGCAGCGCCTGTATCTATTATAGAGAGCCGCGCGGGGGTACGCCTGTATTTCAATGCGATAGAGTGAGAGTTTGCAATAGAGTGGGGATAGTGCGGGCCTGTTTTCTGGATTGCTGCGCAATCCAGAAAGCAGGAGAAAAGATAAAAAGCTCGCTTTCGGCACGGCTGAAGCCGTGCCCTTCCGATCGTGGCTTTCAATTGTGCCTTTGCGATGGTGCCTTTGCGATTGCGGCTTGCGACTTGCGATTGTGCGCTTGCGCTTACGGCTTGCGATTTCTCTTGGGATGATTCGGCTCTTGTGGACAGGGGATTTCGGCGCACACTAAACTGCTTGGGCTGGTAGATTGAGCGGCGGGGAGTCTGGAGATGCGTGTGCGCGGGTGGTTTCTGGTGGGGCTGGTGGGGTTTGGGGGACTGGTTGGCGTGGCGAAGAGCCAGTTGACAACAAGGCAGGCAGTGGGCAACCAGTCTGCGGGGCCAGAGCAGGCAGCGACGACGCATATTGTGGAGCAGGCTCCAACGGGAATTCGCAAGGTTGCGCCGGGGGTGTTTCTGGTGGACTTCGGGCGGGTGGCCTTTGGCAATCTTCTGCTGGGGCCTCCGGAATCCTTTGGGGGTGGAATTGATAGCGATGCGGCATGGAAGACCACGGTGGTTACGGTGCGCTTTGGCGAGGCGCTGAAGGATGGGCGGGTGGATACGCACCCGCCGGGGTCGGTGCGCTTTGCTGAGGCTAAGGTGTCGGTGCCGGAGGGGATGTCTCTTGTCGCGCCTGCGGCGAATGTGCGGAATACCAAGGCTCCGGCGGCGCTGACTCCGAAGGAGTGGGGCGTGGTGACGCCGTTTCGCTGGGTGGAGGTCGATGGCTGGCCGGGAGATCTAACGGTTGATCAGGTGCGGCGGCGAGCGGTCTTCGACAGCACTTGGGTGGACGATGCGGCGGAGTTTCACTCGTCGGATGCAATGCTGGACAAGGTCTGGGATCTGGGCCACTACTCGATCAAGGCGACGACGTTTGCGGGCGTCTTTGTGGACGGGGATCGCGAACGGCTGGCTTACGAGGCGGACGCGTATCTGACCCAGTTGAGCTACTACGCCGGGGACGCCGATCCGCGAATGGCTCGGGCGACTTTTGATCGGTTGATGCAGCATCCTACATGGCCGACCGAGTGGGCTCCGCATATGGTCTTTATGGCCTACGCCGACTGGATGGAGACGGGCGATACGACCTGGCTGGCGGCGCGTTATGAGGCTCTGAAGGGCAAGCTGCTGGACGAGCGCGTGGGGCCGGACGGTTTGGTGACCAGTTCTCCGGCGCAGATCAAGCAGGGCGACATTGTGGATTGGCCGGGGCACGAGCGCGATGGATACGTCTTTACTGGCGTGAATACAGTGGTCAACGCATTTCATCTGCGCGCGCTGGTGGAGATGAGCGCTCTGGCGCAGGCGCTGGGCAAGACGGAAGAGGCGGCTGAATTTGCGGCGCGGGAGAAGGCGGCGCAGGCGGCGTTTCAGGCCAAACTCTTTGACCCCGTGCGGGGACTCTATCGCGATGGCGTGGGTACGGATCACGCGTCGCTGCATGCGAACCTGTTTCCGCTGGCCTTCGGGCTGGTGCCTCTCGACAGGCGGGCGAAGCTGGCGGAGTGGCTGGCCGGTCGCGGGATGGCGGGGTCGGTCTACGCGGCGCAGTATCTGCTGGAGGGCTTGTTCGAGAACGGTCAGGATGCTGCCGCGCTGGCATTGATGACCGCACCCGGCGACCGCAGTTGGCGGCACATGGTCGACAGCGGGGCGACGATTACGTGGGAGGCGTGGGACCAGAAGTACAAGCCGAATCAGGACTGGAATCACGCTTGGGGAGCCGCTCCGGCGAACCTGCTGCCTCGGTTTGTGTTGGGGGTGCAGGCGATGACGCCGGGCTGGGGCAGGGCGTCGATTCAACCGCATGCGGGGGATTTGACCAGCGTCGAGGGACGGATGCCGACGCCGCGCGGGGAGGTGTCGGTGTCATGGAAGCGGGAGAAGACCTTTACCATGACGATTGCGCTGCCAGCAGGGATGAGGGCGAACGTTATGTTGCCCGCAGTTGAGGGAGCGCGCGGCGTGTGGGTCGGCGGAGCGAAGGTCGCCGCGCATCGCGAGGGCTCGTGGTGGACGCTGGATAGGGATCTGGCGGGGACGGTGAAGATTGAGGAGCGGTGAGGTGTGGCGGTCTCCGATGGATTTTTTGCCAAAGATGGAGCGTTCCGCGTAGGGGGGATCGACGATTGCGCGAAGGCTATAGCACGGGCCTTCAGCCCTCTGGGGTTTGGGCGGGATTAATTCCTAGGCCTTCGGCCTAGGCTGGTATAGGACGGGCCTTTGGCCCTTGCCAGACAACAGCAAAGGCAAAGGCCGCGACTCGTGGTGCGATCTGTATTCATCCCACCCATCGCTGATGAAACCGCGATGGATGGGGCACCCGTCACCCGTCACCCGTCACCCGGCAAAGCAGATTCCTCCGCTGCGCTGCGGAATGACAATTTTCATTTCACTATCGGGACTATCGAAACCCCAATAGCGGGCGGGGTGTACACGATTTGGCTGGTACCCGCTACACTTGAAGGGAACAATGAGTTACTACTCCAAAGCCAAAGATTTTCTGTATACGCTGCACTGGCGTCGTGGTCTGCGCGCGGGCTTTGCCGTGGCCACGGCGATGATCGTCTGCCAACTGCTGGGCAAGCCGATGGGCTGGGCGGCGCTGGGCGGCTTTGAGTCGGTTCTGGTGGATAACGGCGGGCCGTATCGCAGCCGTATGAACACCATCGTTACACTGCTGTTTGGCGGGGCTGTCTGCGCGGTTCTGGGAAGTCTGGCACCGGAGAGTATGCATCCTGCGTCGCTGCTGGAGGCCGTTGCAATCACCACGGCGGTCTGTTTTGCGGTCACCTTTGCCAGGGTCATCTCGCAGCCGATTGCGTCCTCCTCGGCGGTGATTCTGGTGATCTACTTTGTTGGCTTCGGCAGCGACGGTCGCACGGTGAATGCGGCGTTCTCCGGGGCTTTGGCGTTCATTCTGGGCGGTCTGTGGGCGGCGACGATCAGCCTGTTTCTGTGGCCGGTCGATCCCTTCCGTCCGGCGCGCGAGGAGGTTGCCGAGTGCTATGACCTGCTGGCCGCCTTTACGGCGCGGCTGAACGCCGCTGCGCCATTGCACTCCGACCCATCGCATGACCACGACCACTCCCGCGCCGTAGACCTGAAGCGCCAGCTTCGCAGCAAATTCGAGAGCGCGCGCGCTGCGTTGAGCGCCACGGCCGCACGCGCACCGGCGCGCACCGTGCGCGCGCGCAATCTGAGCGTTCTGCTGGAGACTGCGGACATGCTCTTCGCCGCGACGGTTCGCCTGACCGAGCTGGCCGAGTTCATGCCCCAGCCCGCCAGTCACGGCGCAAGCTCAGACGCGCTGCACAACGCCATGGGTTCGGTTACGTCCAGCCAGATTGCCATTGGCAACATTGCGCAGTGGCTGAGTCGGGCCGAGTTGGCCATCGCGGGCGGTCTGCATGTGAAGCCCGCCGACAATGCGGCTTCCTTCGCGCAAAACGGTTCGCAACGCCTGCAGTTTGTCACTCGACCAGCCGCTCTGCTGGCTTTGAAGCTGCGATCAGAGAATCACGTTGGGTCGGCTGACAACGCGCATTCCTCCGTCGGCAGCCACTCGGCCAGCGACGCTTCCGATGCGCTGCAGTCGCATTTGCTGACCGCTCGTCGCGAGGCCATCGAGAATCTGGAGATCGCGTTCGAGGCTCTGCGCGCCGTTTGGACTGGGGCGGAATCGCGTCATGCGACTCGCCCGGTTACACGCGAGACGATCTTTCCGCGTCCCTCCGCTCCGCAGTGGTGGGACTCGCTGCGGCAGAACTGGAGTCTGGACTCGATCCTGATGCGCCATGCTCTGCGCGTCGCCGTGGTGGGAGCCGTGGACGTTCTGCTGATCCGCGCCTTTCACATCAGCCACGGATTCTGGCTCGCCATGACCTCGATCATCGTTCTGCAACCGTATGGCTTTGGAGCGATACGCCGCAGCGTGCAGCGCGTCGCCGGGACGGTGGCTGGAGGTGTGTTGGCCGCGATTCTAGCCGCCAGCATCCATAGCTACTGGGGAATTATTGTGGTTATCAGCGTCTGTTCGGTGCTGACTCTGGCCACCTACGCGGTGGACTACGGCTGGTTCAGCTTCTTTATCACTCCGACCTTCGTTCTGCTGACGCTGCCTTACCTGCGCGACTGGAGATTCGCCGAGGTGCGCATTCTGGACACGCTGCTTGGCGCGGTGGTTGCGGTTTTGGCGATGCGCCTGCTGTGGCCGCAGAGTCTCAGTCTGGAACTGGCTCGACTGCTGGGCCGCAGCACCGCCGCTCCCGCCGCCTACCTGAACTCTGTGCTGACCTTCTGGAGCGCGCCAGAGGCCGACAAGAAGATCGCCGAACGCAAGCTGCTGGCGCCGGCTCGTCGCAACTGCGGGTTGACCAGTCAGGATGCCGAAGAGGCTCTCGACCGCATTCTGTTGGAACCCGATCTGGGGCGTATCACGGCGTTGCAGTCCCAGTTGCAGACCGAGAGCGCGCTGACCTATACGACGTATATTCGACGTTTGACGCAGTGCATTACGACGCTGGCCAGTCTGGGAACTCCCGACGCTGGCACGATCGAGCGGCTACGCTCGCTGATCGACCGTTTGGATACGCTGCGCGCCGTGCTGACGCGCGAGACTCCCTCAAGCGTGCTCAGCGAACAACAACGCGGCAAAACGGCTCCGGTGGAGTCCTCGCGCACTGAGCCCTCGCTGGCCGCCGCAGCCTTTGATCCGGCGGTCATCGCCGAGCAGATGTTGCAGCGCATGGAGAGGCAGGCCCATGTGCTGGAACGCGCCGCAGAGGCTCTCGCCAGTTCGTAGAGGTTTGCGAGGAAGACGAGAGCAACCACGGATTGGCACGGAGGAACACGGATAAAACAAAGGCGTATTGTCTTTAATCCGTGTTCCTCCGTGCCAATCCGTGGTCGGTTCTCGTCTTACAAAACTGCCGAAGAAATGTTTATTTCAGCCTTGTTGGGAGCGGTGTATATTTATTCCGACTTTCAAACTCCCTTTCAAGGCTCCGTCCAATGCGCTTCTTTGCAAGCTCGTCGATTACTTTGGCTGTACTTCTCCTGATGGCGCTTGGCGTCTCCGCCCAGCAGCAGACTCCCGCCGTCGTCGGTAGCACGGTCAACGGGCACGTCGTCTGTGCCGACACCAGCGCTCCGGCGCGCTTTGCCAAGATTATGCTGAAGTCCACTGCGCCCAGCCATGCCGGAGAAGACATGATGAAGAGCATTCTGGACGGCGTGAAGAAGTCTAGCGCCAAGAACGGTACGCCGGAGAAGCCGCAGACCGAAGAGGAGAAACAGAAGCTGGCTGCGGCCTCCAAGGGCATGGATCAGTTGACCGACATGCTGAGCGCGACGACGGTCGGGCTTGACGGGGAGTACAGTTTTGCAGGGGTGAAGGCGGGAACCTACTATGTTCACGTCCTCTTTCCCGGCTACACCGACGCCTACAGCCGGGTCGCGGAGGCGGACTTCACCAGCACCGATCCAGAGGCTCGCGCGCGCGTTGCGCAGGTTCCCACGATCACCGTCAGCGGAACGGATTCGGCACATGCCGACGTTCGTCTGGAGCGCGGAGCCGCCGTCAGCGGGCGCGTTCTGTACGACGATGGAAGCCCCGCCGTGGGATGGACGATCACGGTGATCAAGCCAAGTACAACTGAGGATCTGGGCGACGCTACAGCCGCAGCCATGGCTCCCGCACTCGCCATGCTGGGCATGGGGCAGAACCCCAAGACCGACGACTTGGGCCACTTCCGTATTCCCGGTCTGGCCCCCGGCGAGTACGCGCTGCGCGCCTCGCTGACTGCGCAGGGAACCGGCATCAACTCCGCCAACATGGGCGACGGGGGCACGGGAATCAATCTGGTCGTCTTCTCCGGCGATACCTTTACGCGGAGCGAAGCCAAGAGCATCAAGCTGACCGAGGGCGACGAACAGTCCGGCTACGACATCAATATTCCCACGCGCTCGCTGCACAACATCAACGGCCACGTCGTCTCCAGAGGCGATGGACACACGCTCAACGTCGGCGAGGTCAACCTCACGGTCAAGGACAATCCTGCGGTTCACGCCATGGCCGCGATTCGCGACGACGGCAGCTTCCACTTTGAATCGCTCCCCGGCAACGTCACCTACACCCTCACCGTTGCCGATGCAGCCGACGGACGGAACGACGGTCCGGCCAATAATTTTATGGGCATCAGCATGCCCAATACGGAGATTCTGCGCAAGTACGGCAGCGACACGACCAACGTCGCGCTGGGAGATGCCGACGTCAACTCCATCACTCTCACCGTGGTGCAGACCGACTGGAAACCCAGCCCGAAGAAGCCCAAGGCCGCCGTCAATGTAACTCCCGGCGATCTGGTCAAAGGGATGTTAGGCTCCGACGATGATGACAATGACGGCAAGTAGCCAGCGCGACTAGACTCGAAGCAGAGAGTGAGTGCGATGGTTGTTGGCTTAGGAACGGATCTGATGGAGATTGCGCGCATTGCGCAGAGCGTGGAACGCTTTGGCGAACGCTTTCTGCACCGCGTCTTCAGCGAGCGGGAGATTGCGTACTGCCGGAGCAAGAAGAACTCCGCCGAGAGCTTTGCCGCTCGCTTTGCCGCCAAGGAGGCTGGAGCCAAGGCGCTGGGAACCGGCATTAGCTATGGAATCTCCTGGCGGGAGTTGGAGGTTGTGCGCGAAGCAAGCGGACGGCCCACGCTGCAATTGAGCGGACGCGCCGCAGAACGCGCCCATCGGCTGGGCGTAACCCGAACCTCTCTCAGCCTGACCCATAGCCGCGAACTGGCGATGGCCGTGGTGGTAATGGAGTCCTGAGACGATCGTTCGTTAACGTTATAGGGCGGGCCTTTGGCCCTTGGTCGTTGTGCCAGACGTTTACCTAGGCCGTATCGACATATAGCTCTTTTGTGATTGCAGTTGTGCTTGCTGTTTGTCATTCCGCAGCCTTTTGTTTGTCATTCCGCAGCGCAGCGGAGGAATCTGCTTTTCGCTCGCACCACGAAAATCTATCCCCTTGGG
>JARLFY010000075.1 GCA_031296325.1 Acidobacteriaceae bacterium
CCAGACAGACTCCAAAGACTCCTCGTTTTGAGGGCACGCCTTCAGTAACTCCGCAGAATCCCGGAAGGGCACGCCTTCAGGCGTGCCGCAAGCAGCCTGTCCAGCAGGAATAATTGCGCACCAAAAATGCAGCAAATTCGCCTGTCAAGCCCCAACGCCCTGCCATTCCAGAATAACCATCTGTCCGTCAACGACTTACCGCATAAAATCAGATGGCATTTTAGTTACGCCCCAGACGGTAAACTTAAAGTATGCAGATTAAAGAGAAAGGCCCAGCCAATTGCTCGGGCCTTTCTCTTTGAGAAGCTGTTTAATAACGCAATCTCCGCCCCGTCGTCTCTGAATACTGCCAATGTTTTTGTCTCTGAGATAGGTCAGGGCTTCAGCCCTGACGCCAGAATCGGCGCAGGAACAAGGGGCTTTAGCCCCCGGGATCGGCCTCCGCTCGGCAAATCATCGCGGAATGGAGAAGACGTTTAAATATATACTAAAAAGTATACACTAAACAATAACGCCTTTATTACCAGCAACATGAATATATACCCCCCCCCGGGGGGGTATATGACCGGAGTGCGTTGCGCCTGTCCTTACGAGACCTGCGAATGGCCCTCTGGGACGGTCTTGCGTTTGCGGCTGAGTACGGAGCTGCGCCGCGTTCGTGCGCTCTCGCTGGCATGGTCGATCTTCTTCCAGAAGGCGATGAAGTAGTCTGCCGCCGAGATGATTGAGACGATCGTCATCCAGTAGATCGACCACAGCGCGATCATGTGTACGGCGATAATCAGCCCGTCGCCGTTCTTGTTGGGGAACCAGATCCAGTAGTTCCAGCGGTGGGCCAAAATCGCCGCCACCACCGAGACGATCTGGATGACGGTCTTCAACTTGCCAATCTCGCTGGCGTCGATGGTGAAGCCCTCGGAGGCGGCGATCGAGCGCAGGCCGGAGACGAGAAACTCGCGGCTGATGATGAGTACGGCGATCCACGGCGGCACAACGCGCGGGTTGTACGCCACCAGAATGATGTAGGCGGCGGTGACCATCAGCTTGTCGGCCAGCGGGTCGAGCAGCATTCCCAGCGTGGTGATCTGCTTGCGTCGTCGCGCCAGATAGCCGTCGAGTCCGTCGGTGATGGAGGCCAGGATGAAGACCGCCGAGGCGATCACCTCCTGCTCTCCTCCGGCAAGGCCGTGTGTGGCGTGGTTGGCCGGAAAGACCGGCGACAGGATCCACATCAGCAAGGGGACCGAGGCGATGCGGCTAAGCGTGATGGAGTTAGGCAGGTTCATAGGCTTTCGTGTTCTTCGCGTCGCAGAACTGCGCGACGGCCTGCCGAGACGGAGTTCAGAGCGCGCTTCCGACGAACAACAGCGACCTGAGCTGAGCAAAAGTAGACATTAGCATTCTCCCACATACGGAGACTTGCCGGGAGAAGAGATGCAGTTTTGCCTGCACAAAGGTCTATTTTGCAGAAGGACCAGCCCGCGCAGGCGGTTGCGAGGCGGATGAAATTGCGCTCTCGGAGTGATGACCGACTGAGGAGGCTGCGTCTTCTGTCTCGTAAATGGTGGGTTGCGCGTGATAAATTGGCTGCACCCGCATAGCCATGCGCATTCTGGCTGGGAACCCTTATGTCACACTTCGGTCGATCTCTTCGGCGTACGCTTCTCTGCCTCCTGTGCCTGACCACAGCCGTCGCCTCTGCGCAGACGACGCCGTTCATCAATCAGCCCAAGGTGTGGACGAGCGGCGGGCGGGTCACCAGTTTCCTGACCAAGATCTTCCAGACCGGCAGCAGTTATATGGACATGCTGTACGTCAACGCCGCCGCCACCTCTGGCAGCAACTCGTCGGTCACCGCCGGAGTCTGGCTCAACGGGCCGAAGGTCTACACCGTTCTGGACGAGAACGAGATCGCCTTTACCGGAGCCAGCAACGTCGTCGCTGCAATGGACGACTTCGACGGCGACGGCACAACCGACTTCGCCTTCGCCATCAGCGGAGTCAGCAGCAATAATCTCTGCGTCTATTACGGCAACGGCAGCGTCTTCAGCGGACTCTACACCACCAGCATCTTCAATGGAGGAAACGCCTACCCCATCCCGACCGCGATCGGAGGAGGAGACAGCGGCTGCTTGACCCTGCCTACAACGGGAGCAAAGACGCCCGTCTACTCCACCATCGCCTCGCTTCCCTTCTCGACCACCAGCGCTCATCCGGGACTGCTGATTGAAGACAGCGCCAACGGAGTCGTCTACATCTACAGCAACAACGGAGTTGCTGGATCGCTGGGAGCTTTGAACGGCTTTACGCTGACGACCACGATCAACCTCGCACCCACAGATGGCCCCGGCCCCATCTACCTCGGCGACTTCAACCGCGATGGCTACACCGACTTCATCGTCAACGGCCAGACCAGCCACTCCGCCACCGTCTATCTGGGCAACGGCGACGGAACATTTCAATCGCCCGCCCGCGCCACTCTCAGCAACGACGTTCTCTCCATGTTGATGCAGGAGGACAGCGATGGCATTGCGAACATGGTGATCGAGGGCGACAACGGCGTCATCGAGATCCACAAGGGCAATGGCGACGGAACATTCCAGACAAACAGCGAAGGCGGCACGGCAACCGCTCCCAGCGCGCTCGATGGCAACGGAGGCCACCTCGCAGCCATCGACCCCAACAATCTGGATATTCTGACCACCACGCCGATCGGGTTGAGCGTCCTGAAGCCGCAGTCCACCGGCAGCCTGAACTACTCGCTGGCGAATATCTACAACATCGGCTCCGGTCGCAGCGATTTCTTGCTGGAGCAGATCAATACGGCGGACTCATACCTCGATCTGGCGGTGGATTCAGCCGAGGGAATCGCCGTCGTATCGGGCAACGCCGATGGCAGCTTCAACACGACCGCGTCCTACCCGGTCGGAGCCCCGGCGCTCAGCGCTACCGTCGGCTCGTTTACGGCGAGCGGATGTCAGGATGTCGCGGTCGCCACCGACACGACAAAGGCGCAACTGCTCACCAGCAACTGCTACGGCGTCTATACCGCTTCGGCCGCGCCGACAAACAGCCTGAGCAGTCCCGCTCCTGCGCTCTGGTCGAACCTTCTCTCCGGCGACTTCAATGGCAATGGCAAGCTCGATCTCGCCTACTCGCTGACCGGGCTTCCGGCTCCCGCCTCTGGAACCTCTGGGCTCTACGTCCAATACGGCAACGGCAACGGAACTTTTCAGGCTCCCGTAGCCGTCTCTGGCGCATCGGGCGGCAACAGTTTATTCGGGGAGAGCGTAGTCGGCGACTTCAACGGCGATGGCATCGCAGACATCGCCAACAGCGACGCAGGGTATGACGACACGCTTATTGGGAAGAGTACAAACCCCTTCAGCGTGGGACTGAATCAATCGGCCAGCAAGACGGCCTTCAATCAGGTTGCAGCGGGCTACTTCACCACGGGACGAAGCGGGACGCAGGATCTAATCTTCCAGCAAGGGAGCAGCCTGATCCCCTACAAGAACGATGGCAAGGGTAACTTCACCGCAATGCCTGCGCTCTCCGGTACGCCGACCGCCAGTACGCTCGCCGCCAGCACAGTTCTGCTCGCCGACGTCGACAAGGACGGCTACGGCGACGTCATCGCTCTCTACCACTATCTTGGTTCCGACCCGTCAAACCCGAACTACGGCGCGCCCAATCAGATCTACATCTGGTACGGCTACGGCGATGGAACCTTTGCAGCTCCGGTCATCTCTCCCCTGCCCTCGTCCAAAGTCATCACGACCACGCCCATTCCCGCTCTCAAGCGGAACTACTACATGGCCGCTGTGGGCGACATGAACAACGACGGCCTGCCCGATCTGGTTCTCAGCGACGGCTATGTGATCAGCGTCCTCTACAATCTGGGGGGAGGCATTCCGGCCAACCGCAGCTTTGGCAATGAACAGCACTTCCTCGCCGGACAAGGGATCAACTCCATCTCGCTGGCGGATGTGAACGGCGATGGCAAGATCGACCTGATCGCAGCCAACGGCGGAGAGACAATCTCCAATCCGATTGCCCTGCTGGGAAGCCCCGCGCAGAGTTCGCTCAGCCTCGCCGCCAACCCGGCGGTAAACACTGGCGGCGTCACCGTGCTGCTGAACTCCATCCTCACGATGCCGGTGACGGAAAAGATTACCGTCTCGCCCGAACCAAGCAAACTCGGAGCCACCTTCACCCTGAACGCAACGCTGACCCCGAGTTCAGGAGTAGCAGAGCCAACCGGCTCGGTAACCTTCTCCATCGACGGAGTTGCCGTCTCCAACTGCTCGCCTTCCTATATTTCAACAGGAATCCCCTACTCGACCGCAAACTGCGTTATTCCAGCGGCGAACACCTACACTGCGGGCACGCGTATTATTACGGTCTCCTATGACGGCGACCTCTACAACTCGCCGATCACAGCCTCCGCCAGCCACGTCATTCAAGACAGCTCGACCACCACCGTTCTCTACCTCTGCGTCGGCCCGCGCGTGGACTGCCCGACGGGAACCGTCCAGCCCCCACTGGTCTCCACGCTCACCATGACCTACGGGCAGTATTGGAACGGCACATCTGTCGTCACAGCCGCCGACGGAGGCACGATCTCCGGCTACACCACCATCTACGACTCCTACAACGGAGGCCCTGCCAAAATGCTGTGTTCTGTTCTCCCCGGCCAATCCTGCCCGGCGGCCGTGGGCACCACACTCGGCACCAACGCAGGAACGAACGTCATTACGGCGGCCTATCAGGGCGACACAAACGGGCACACCGGATCGACCTCAAACCCAGTCGCCATCACTGTGCTACAGGACACCAACACGGCGACGCTCACCAGTTCGCTCAACCCTGCCACGCTGGGGCAATCCGTCACCTTCACCGCGATCCTAACCGGCAACTACGCTCCTCCCACTGGCACGGTCGACTTTACCAGCGGGAGTACCACGCTCTGCGCTGCTGTAGCTCTCATCCCAAGCACGACCAACAATACCAGTACAGCCACATGCACCACCACCTCGGCCCTGCCAGTGGGCAGCGACGCGGTCACCGTCTCCTACGCCGCAACGCTGAACTTTGCCGCCGCAACCAAAACCATCACCGAGACGATCAACGCCCCGCTGGCCGGCAGCTTCACTCTCACGGTCACGCCCAACCCGGTGAACCTTGGCGTTGGTTATGGAACCGGACTGACAGTCACGGTGACCGCGCTGAATGGCTTCTCGCATGATGTGGATCTGGCCTGCGGAACGCTTCCCACCGAGGCAAGCTGCACCTTCACCCCGGCGACGGTTCCTGGCGGCAGCGGCTCAAGCACTCTGTTTCTGGAGACGACCTCTCCGCATAGCTGCGGCAACTCGCAGTCCTACTTTGTCGGATCAAACGGCGGCGGATCGGGACTGACGCCTCTGGCTCTGCCTGCGCTTGCCGGATTGGTCGCAATCTTTATTCCCGGCAGACGCCGCTGGCTGCGCGCGTTGCTGATCGTCGCGCTGGCGGTGGGAGCCACGCAACTCACCGGATGCAGCAACTGCACCGACCTAGCCACGCGGCCAGGAACCTACACCTTCCAGATCACAGGCACGGCAAGCACCGGAGAGGTCGAGACGCAGACCATAACCCTCAACGTCACGATTTAGCAACTAGGGCGTATCGACCTATACACAATTTGTAAACACTTGAAATATAAAGAACTGCCGCTGAACGAAGCAGGGGCAGCACTCTGCACCTACAGAGTCGAAGGATCTGCGGTTGTCTTTGTCTGGCAAGGACCAACGGCCCGTCCCATACCAGCCCAGACCGAAGGTCTAGGTAGACGCCCAGCGAATGGACCAAGGGCTGAAGGCCCGCGCTATAGCTTTCCGAGGATCGAAACGCTTCAACCGTGCTATATGTCGATACAGCCTAGGGCGCGGGATGGGGAGCGCGGGATGGGGAGTACGGCTCGACGGTAATAATGGTTGCCAGCAGCGAGCGCTCCGCGTCGGAGAACTGAACTCGGTAGGCGGGGGAGTTAATGACCTGCTGGCGTTGCTGCGGCGGCATCTCGCGCAGGCTCAGGATGGCGCGGGCCACGAGTTGGCGACGCGGCGTAGGAAGTCCATGGAGTTCCTGCACCGCGCTGCGCCACTGCTGGCGTTGCGGCTGGGTCATGTATCCCAGAGCTTCATTGCGCTCCAACATGCGCTGACGCTGCTGCGGATTCATGTTGTTGAGGCGGGCCAGGTCGTCGCGATAATGCTGCTGTACCTGTGCAGGAAGCTCACGAAAACCAGGTTCGTTTTGCAGCGCGCGCTGCTGATCCGCCAGCGAAAGATTGCTGTGGCGATCCATCCACTGCGCCAGATGCTCCTGGTTCTGAGCGGGTCTGACCACGGCATTGGGCGAAGAGCCGCCGGAGGAGCCACGTTGCACCGACCTGCCAGCACTGCCGCTCGGAGAGGAACCCTCTGGCCCGTTAGGCAAAGCCGGACCGGGCAAAGAATTACCGAGGGCGGGATTTTGCCGCGCAGAATTTCCCTGTCTAAAGTCAGCGGCGAACGGAAAGGGCTGCCGATAGCCCTGAGCGAACGACGGTACGGCGACAAGCAGAAGAGCCAATGTCGAGCCAGCACAGAGCCGAGATGGAGAGAAGTATTTCATTGAAAACACGTCGTCTATCAGAACTTCATTTCAACAGCGTTCAATCTACCGCAGTATTCGACTACGGAAAGATTTACTCGCTGCATTCATCAGATTGTAAGAATGTCAGCAGCATACCTATAGACGGTAGCATTTGTCACGTCCTAAATAGATGAAATTTTCTCCCCATTCTCCCCTCCGAATTCGATCCGCCCCGAATATTTGCTAAGTCGTTCTAGCTCTGCGGAAGCGGAGTATCGGCATCGGCGGCGGGAGCATCTTCCTGTAGCATTTGGTCCATCTGTTGCAGCGCCTGTTCGTTCTTGTCGAGGAGTTGGAGGTCTTTGACCGCCGCAGAGGGCTGCACCACCTGCTGAGGATGCTGGAAGCTGACGACGCCGTAGCTGCCTCCTCCGACGAGCAACAGCAGAGACATCGCCCCGGCAAGAGCGGGACGGAAGCGACGACCGGTATTGAGCTGCAGACGAGTCTTCAGCCGCTCGAACCAGCCGGCTGCGGGTTCGTCCTGCGCCTCGCGAAGGCGGACGGCCAGCTTCTGGTCGAAGTAGGGCGAGATCTCGGGAGCCTTCCAGAGGTCGAGCAGCGATAGCGTCGCCTGTAGCGTGGCAAGCTCCTGCGCACAGGCCGGACAGGAGGCGATATGGCCCCAGACAGCGGAATCTTCCGCCACAGCGGGATTGAGCAGTAGATCGGGTAGAGCGTTCTGGCACGTCTTGCAGTTCATGGCACTTCTCCTTTCCATCGCAGAGGCGTCTCGTTCCTGTCCTGCGCCTCTTGCGGCTTGATTCTGACCATCCATCGAAATCCTTGCGTCGATACAAGCCGTAATCCTAATGGACTACGGCAAACAGCCTTCTCTATATAAATTCCTTCAGCTTCTCGCGCAGAGATTGGTACGCGCGAAAGAGCAACGATTTGGTGGCAGA
The DNA here is from genome assembly GCA_031296325.1 of Acidobacteriaceae bacterium. Taxonomy (GTDB): domain Bacteria; phylum Acidobacteriota; class Terriglobia; order Terriglobales; family Acidobacteriaceae; genus Edaphobacter. The sequence goes on from JARLFY010000075.1 coordinate 7,587, forward strand.
CTCGCTCAACTTAAGTACGTCGCCGATCTGCTTGTAGTCCATTCCTTCGTACTTGTGCATCAGCACGGCCATGCGCTGGCGTTCGGGCAGCGCGAGAATGTGCTGGCGAATCGCGTTGAAGCGCTCGCGGCGGAGCAGTTCGACCTCCGCTCCCGGCGTGGTGTCTGCAACGTCGGGCGTGGTTCCCGTCTCGCTGTCCGGCTCGTCGAGGTAGACCGTGGAGGCGGAGCGTTCAAGACGCGTGTCGCGCGCGTAGTTGACCCCAAGGTTGGTCGCAATGCGATAGAGCCAAGTGCTGAACCGAGCCTCTGCCCGATAGGTCTCACGCGATCGGTAGACGCGCAGGAAGACCTCCTGCGCAAGCTCCTCGGCGACGGCCTGATTGTGTACCATGCGATACATGAAGCTGATGATCGGCTTGCGGTACTTCTGAATCAGGAAGTCGAAGCCGGACATATTGCCGGAGCGCAACTCCAGCATGATGGCCGAGTCTTCCATCTCGGGAAAATGCTCCGAGCTTTGCGACGCAGTTCCATGCGGCGACCCAGCGCCATGCAGAGCCGACGGCGGCAGTACGCCCTCGATAAGCCCCGGATTGACAGCCATCGATGCCATATCATCAATAACCCCATCTGCGGCCTGAGGTTGCGCCTCGTCGGAAAATTCTTGCGAAATTCTTGCGTCGTCGGACGGCAACTCCGGCTGGTCGTCCGAATCGGACCTCCGGGCACTGCGATGCAGCTTCTCGGGGGGATCGAGCGACGGGGCGTGTGTGCTGCGCGGATTCTGTTTTGCGTCGGACATCGGGCTAGCTAATTGTACTTGGCGAGCGTCGCAGAAGGGGATGGCAGAGGTTGCCGAATGAGCTTCCCCGCTGCAAGCAGAAGCTGCACCTCCTCAATCGTTTACCCCTGAACACGAAATGGGTTCTGATCCGAGAGAAGGCAGCGGCTTGCGATAGATCAGAGCATCCAGACCGGGGCCATAGAAGTTCTCCGCCGTTCCCACCCGTTCGTAGCCGATCCGCTCGTAGAACCGTATCGCGCCTGCATTGCCGGTGAACGCATGAAGCTCCATCCCCACGGCTCCCGCATTGCTGGCTTGACGTTCGACCTCGGCCATCAAGCGCTGCGCCAGCCCGCGTCGTCGCCATGCCTCTGCCACGTCGAGCGTCACCACATAGCCCATGCGCTCGGACAGATGAACGATGCAGAATCCCGCCAACTCCCCCTCGGCTTCGGCCAGCACGGTCAACGCATCGGCGGCCTCGGCAAACTCGCGCATGGCTCTGCGACTGAAGCGAAAGACCGGCTCGAAGCAGAGCACGTCAAGCGCCCACATCGCCTTCCAGTCGTCCACGCGATACTCCCGCAACTCGGGAGAGATCAACATTTTATTCTCAGTGGACTCCGCCCGCTTCGTTCCACTCGTAGACCACCACGCCCAGATCGCCCAGGGTCTTGATTGCCGCCTCGACGTTACTCCGCACCGCAGGCCGCGCCGAGGCGGGAGCATCGTGAACCTCTTCAAGCGCGACCACGCGCCCGTAGGGCCACGCATCGGCTGGCAGCCCGTTTAACGCTGCGGGCAGATCACTGACGCGCACGTTCAGATCCTGCCTCCGCAACACCACCGGCTGGGGAGTTCCCCCCATGGCCCGTTCAGGCTGGTTTGCGTCGGACTGGGTCACATGCAGCGTGGCGATATTGTCCTGCACCGTCAGATAGGGATTCTCCCAGGTCGACAGGCTATGTACCTCCATGTAGCGACTCTTCGACGGCAACGGAATCAGATCCAACTGCTGGCGCACACTCTCGACCACCTGCGGACTCGCCGTCGCAACCTTGGTTCCCGCCGACGCACTCTTGCAGCCGGTAAGCAGTATGGGGGCCGCCGTTGCCACTGTCAGGCAAAGAATCGAACTCAGGGCCATCGACAGCCCGGAGCGAGTGGGGGCTGCGTGTGTGGAGGAGGATCGACAAAGAGGCGAGGAAAGAAAGGCTGTCATTCGCACAGTACCAGCATACCAAGTCACACGATGCAGTTTCCAGCGCACCAACAGCGGAGAGGCTGCAAAATAATTATCCATTCATCTCCGGCAGAATCAAAGACGCTCATCACGCGCTCGATTCCAATCGTTCTTCCGCAGAGTTCGGTGCAATTCTTGTACACTGACATGGATCAATTCGGAGGCGAAATGCGAGTCTGTATGCGTTGGATGTGGTGCGTTGCGTTGCTGTGCTGTGCGCTTGTTGGGTTTGGCAAAACCTCGCTGCTGGCGCAAAGTGGCCGCGTTCAGAGAACCATCGCCGACTCCGGAGAGAAGGTCGTAACTGCGGCGGCTGTCCCCCTCTTCCGCGATCCGGTGCATGATGGGGCGGCGGATCCGGTGATCGTTTGGAATCGCGCGCGAAAGGCTTGGTGGATGCTGTATACCAATCGTCTGGCCGACAAGAGCGACTCGGGTGTGACCTGGGTGCATGGAACGCACATCGGCATTGCCGAGTCGGTCGATGGCGGAGCGCACTGGAAGTATGTCAGCGAGGCCGATATTCCGCTGGATAAGCCCGACTACACGCTCTGGGCACCCGAGGTGATCGACGTGAATGGAACATATCACATGTTTCTGACCGTGGTGCCGGGAACCTTCACCGACTGGGGACACGAGCGCTACATCGAGCACTTGACCAGCAAGGACATGCTGCACTGGAAGTTCGCCGACAAGCTGAATCTGGCCTCGGATCGCACGATCGACGCCTGCGTCTTCCGCCTGCCCGATGGCAACTGGCGGCTGTGGTACAAAAATGAGCGCGATACGTCGAAGATCTACTCGGTGGACTCGTCCGATCTGGTGAATTGGAAGCCGTCGGGAATTGCGATCAAGACGCGTGGCGAAGGGCCGGTAGTCTTCCAATGGCACGGCTCGTACTGGCTGATCGAGGATGCCTGGTCTGGGCTGGGAGCCTTCCACTCCAGCGACCTGACCAACTGGACGCGCCAGCCGGAGAACCTGCTGCACGATCCGGGAACGCAGCCGACCGATCGCGCGATGGGCAATCATCCTGACGTGGTGGTCGATGGCAGCGGGCGCGCATGGCTCTTCTACTTCACCCAGCAGGGCGGCGAGGACGCCGTGGGCCACGATGCGCTCTGGGCGCGCCGCTCGGTGCTGCATGTGACCGAACTGCACGAGAAGGACGGAGTGTTGACGGTGGATCGCAATGCTCCGGCGACTATCCACATGCTTCCTCCGCCCAACAACAAGAAGAGCGATAAGCTCGGCGCGTGGTAGAGCGACCGAGGGCGATGCTGCCCGATAGAGTTGCCTGCAAGACAAAGAGGCCGGATCGCTTGACGCGATGCGGCCTCTATATTTTGGACTGCGTTCGGTAAGTCTGCGCGGACTACTCCGGGCTGTCTGCGCCCTGAAAGCCGATGCGGTTGTGTGAGCCGTCGCAGAAGGGGCGGTTGGCGCTGGCTCCGCAGCGACAGAGCGCGACCGCCGGTTTGCCGGCCAGATCCCACTGCTTGCCGTTGACATCGCTTAGCTCAATCGCTCCGGCGACCAGAAGCGGGCCGTTGGGACGAACGGTAATCTTGACTGAATCAGACATGATTGAGATCTCTCCTGAAAATATTTGACCGAAGACCGAATGATTCAACATAGCAGACAACGCAAACTCGTGAGAGATGCATCTTTCTACCATACTGTGTTGAGACCCGGTACAGACCGATTGCCGATTTGGAGACAGAACTGTCTCAAAACGGTACAGTTTAGATGTAAAGAATTCTCCGGCCGATTCAACATATGCAGGCCAATACAACAGCGGGCCACATGGTCCGACTCTAGCAGAGGGAGAACACATGATTAACTGGCTCCATACAATTTATGCCTATTGGCATCGCTGGAACGAACTAACTTAAACTGTCCGACGCTTACACAACCCTACCGCCCTGCCTTCTGGCAGAGATCTACATCAGGTGAATCGCGTCCACATCGACGATGAGGTTGCGGCGCGGAATTGCCTGCGAGTCTGCGTAGGCGAGTAGGGCGCGCAGGGTGCGGCCCAGCACGTCGCGGCGCTCCGCCTTCAGCACGAAGTGGAAGCGGTAGATGCGCTTCAGGCGCGCGATGGGCGCGGCGGCGGGACCGAGGACGCGAACCTTGTCCAGATGCTCCTGCTCGAACCAATGCCCCAGACTGTTCGACCATGCGGCGGCCTCTTCCATCGACTCGCTTTGGATAATCAGGTTGGCTAGAACCCCGTAGGGCGGGTAATGCATCCAGCGGCGGAACTGTAGTTCCTTGGCGACGAAGCTGGTGTAGTCGTGCGTGGTGGCGCACTGAATCGCGTAGTGCTCGGGGTGATACGTCTGCACCAACACGCGACCGGGAAGCTCTCCGCGACCGGCGCGGCCAGAGACCTGCGTCAGCAGTTGGAAGACGCGCTCGGCGGCGCGAAAGTCGGGCAGCCCGAGAGCGGAGTCTGCCCCGACGACTCCGACCAGCGTTACTCCATGAATGTCGTGGCCTTTGGCGATCATCTGGGTTCCGACGAGCAGGTTGATCTCGCCCGCGTGCAGGCGCGTAAGCAGGCGTTCCATATCGCCGCGTCCGCGCACGGTGTCGCGATCCATGCGCCCGATGCGCGCGTTGGGAAAGAGTTCCTGAAGCCGCTCTTCGCCCTGCTGCGAGCCTGCACCAAGATAGAAGAGGTGTTCACTCTGACACTTCGGGCAGCGCTCGGGGACGGAGCGACGGAAGCCGCAGTAGTGGCACTCCAGCCGGTCTCCCGAATGAGTGTGCAGGTCAGTCTCGGCTGAGGGCTTGTGGAAGGTCATCGCGATGGCGCAGTTCTCGCACTCGATCTTCTCTCCGCAACTGCGGCACAGCACGGTGAACGAGTAGCCGCGCCGGTTGAGCAGAATCATTACCTGCTCGCCGCGGTCGATGGTGGCCTGCGTCTCGGCGACCAGTTGGCGAGAGAAGATCTCCTCCTTGCCGGTCTCCTTGAACTCGGTGCGCATGTCGACCAGTTCGACGGTGGGCAGCGGGCGATCCATCACGCGCGCCAGCATCTCGATGCGCGTGTAGCGACCGCGTTCGGCGTTGGCCCAACTCTCCAGCGACGGCGTGGCCGAGCCGAGAACGACGACCGCGTTGGTGAACTTCGCTCGCATCACCGCGACATCGCGCCCGTGGTAGCGCGGGGTCTCTTCCTGTTTGTAGCTGCCGTCGTGCTCCTCGTCTACAAGAATGAGTCCGAGGTTGACCATCGGCGCAAAGACGGCGGAGCGTGTGCCGACGACGATGCGCGCCTCGCCGCGCCGGATGCGATGCCACTGCTCGGCGCGTTCGTCCGGCGTCAGGCCCGAGTGCAGCAGCGCGACCTCTTTGCCAAACGCCGCGAACATCTGGCCAGCCATGGCGGGAGTCAAGCCAATCTCGGGAACCAGCAGCAGCGCAGACTTTCCCGCGTCCAGAGCGCGTTGCATCGCGGCGCAGTAGACGCTGGTCTTGCCCGATCCGGTGATGCCGTAGAGCAGCATGGGCTTGAATCCGCCCTGCGTCATGGCGGCGGCAATCGAGGAGAGAGCCTCCATCTGCGCCTCATTCAGAATGTGCTCGTGCGCGGACTTTTTGCCGTTGGCGGGAAGTCCGCCGAGATGAAAGTCCTCAGGCTCTTCTTCGATCACGACCAGCCCGCGTTTGACCAGCGTGGCCAGCGTCGAGTCTGGAACGCCAGCCTCGCGCAGAGCCGCAGAATCGCGCAGATCGGCCACGCGCATTCGTCCTCCCACCGCGGCCAGCTCAGCCATAATTGCGAGTTGATTCTCGTTCAATTTCGGCAGACGACCGCCGATGATCTGCCTCTCGCCGATCTCTCCTGAGGCCTGCGCACTGTCGCCTGAATCCTGATTGCCGTTGTCTGTTGCCCGTTGCTCCACCAGCACGGCGACTCGTTCGATGCGGCGGGCGTCTCGTTCCTCGGCCACAGCCTCGCGGGCGAGCCACTTCTTCTTCACCATGCCGTCGAGCAGAGCCTTGTTGGCCTGCGTAGCGGAGCGAAGGGCTGCGGGTTTGGCCAGATTGCCATCTACGAGGTAGTTCAGCACGGAGAACTCGCGGTTCTGGTCTTCGGGAGAGAGTTTGGAGCGGCGCGCGGAACTCTTCATCGTGCCATCGAGTTGGGGAGTGCCTTGGTAGAGGACGTCTCGGCCCGCCTCCGTGATGCGGTAGACGAAGTGGCGGCGCACCTCGGCGGAGAGCGGCATCATGCCGCGCAGAACCTCGCCCAGCGGCGCAACGTAGTACTGCGCAATCCACTTTGCAAGCTGCATCAGCTCGTCGGAGAGAAGCGGCGCGTCGTCAAGAACCTGCTGCACCGGCTTGACCGAGCGCACCTCGGCGGGTGCGTCGTTGTGGACGCGAACGACGACTCCCATCAGGCGCTGCCCGCCGAAGGGAACCAGAACGCGCGCGCCCACCGTCGGCTCAACCCCGTTCACCGAGTAGGTGAAGGACTGGTCGAGCGGGATGGGAAGGGCGACATCGCAGAAGTTGGGCATCAGGTCTGAGAGTACCGCGCGCAGAGATCGAACGCCATCCCCACTCTGGGCAATCGCCCCGGCAACCCACCCGTTGTGCCCCCTCGAAGCCCGTAAAACTTCTCCTCCAGAACACATTCTGTTCTTGTTTCCGTGCAAACAATACGATCGAAGACCGTCTCAGACGATACAATCAAAGATATGGTCAAGGGAATTACATTGGTGACACCGGTCGCTTCGGCGGCTGCGCTCGACAGGCTCGCCAGCCTGTTTGATGCGCTCGGCTTTGAACCCGGCAAAGGCTGGCAGGACGAGACGGGTCGCGCCAGCGCCTTCCTCGCGCCTCTGGGCAATCTGGAGTTTGTTGCAGGACGCGCGCCCGCCGTGCCTCCCATCCTCGTCGAGGTCACGCAGCTCGATCAGGTTCGCAGCGTCGTCCAGCAGTGGTTTATTGCCAACGATCAGCCCGACCAGTCCGAAGAACTGCTCTCCGCCATCGCTCCGACGCACTGGGACTCGCGCCTGTTTACGGTCGCGCTGGATTCCACGCTTTCGCTCGGCTTCTGGGAGTCGCAGAATCCGCTGCACGGCAAACCCATCGCCATCGAAGGCGACCTCTCCGCCGCCGGAATGCGCTTTGCCATCGTCGTCGCGCGCTGGAACGCCGTCATTACCGACCGCCTGCTGCAAGGCGCGCTTGACGGGCTGTATCGCTCCGGCGCAGCGCAGCAGGACATCCAGATCGTTCGCGTTCCCGGAGCGTGGGAGATTCCCTCCGCCGCGCGCACTCTGGCCGAATCGAAGAGCGCCGACGCAATCATCACCCTCGGCTGCCTGCTGCGCGGCGAGACCGCTCACTACGAGGCCATCTACACCGAGGTCACGCGCGGCATCGGACAGTCGCAACAGGAGACCGGCGTACCTCACTCCTTCGGCGTGCTCACCTGCGAGACGCTGGAACAGGCCCTCAACCGCGCCGGAGTCAAGGCCGGGAACAAGGGCTTTGAAGCAGCTATCGCCGCCATAGAGATGATCTCGATCCAAAGAAAGCTAGCGGTGAAGAATTAGATGGGAACACGTCGCAAGTCCCGCGAACTAACCATGCAGATGCTCTTTCAGGGCGACCTCGGCAAACAGACTCCCGACGAAGTGCGCGATCTTTTCTGGCCCTCGCGCGACGACGTGGACGCCGAGACACGCGGCTTTGCCGACGACATCTATCGTGTCGCCAACGCGCGCCAGCCGGAGATCGACGAGTTGATCGAGTCGCACGCCAAGAACTGGCGTCTGGAGCGCATGGCAGCGGTCGATCGCAACCTGCTGCGCGCCGCCGTCGCCGAGATGCTCGCCTACCCGAACACTCCCGCTGCAATCATCATCAACGAATCGCTGGAGATCGCTCGCCGCTACGCTGCGCCCGAGTCGGTGCAGTTTCTCAACGGAGTTCTCGATGCCATCGCCCACAGCCTGCTGAAAAAACGGCTCGGCTGAGGCTACTGACCAGCGCATTTCTGATTTGTTCCAGCGCAATTTATTTGTCATTCACAGCACCAGTTGTTTGTCATCCCGTAGCGAAGCTGGTTTGTCATTCCGCAGCATCTTTTGTTTGTCATTCCGCAGCGAAGCGAAGGAATCTGCTTTATATCGCTACACCACGGTCTACACCATGATTACCGAAAGAGCACTAAACTAAGGGCCAAAGGCCCGTCCTATACCAGCCTAGGCCGAAGGCCTAGGGTTACATGCAGCACGAAAGACCAAGGGCTGAAGGCCCGCCCTATAACTTCAACAAACTAGAGTATTTTGGGTGACGATACAGACCGTCGCGCAGTAAGCAAAAGCAGATTCCTCTACTTCGCTGCGGAATGACAAGCGAAAGATGCGGAGCAATTGGTCTACAGCAGTTCCGAAATAGCTCGAATCTCTACAGGACTGCGTTGAATAGTTTCCTGGATGGTTCAGGTTCACGCGTCTCCGGCTTCGGACGAACCGAGTTCCGACCGCTCTCCTTGGCCTCATACATCGCCTTGTCCGCGCGACGCATCATTCCCTCCCAGCCGCCCTGTGCAGGATCAAGCTGGGCCACTCCAGCGCTGATGGTAAAGCGGATCGGTTCGTCATCGAAGGGTACTTCGAGAGCCTCAATCGCCTGTCGCACCCGCTCCGCAGCCACAATTCCCGCAGAGACCGAGGTGTTCGGCAGCAGGATAGTGAACTCCTCGCCTCCCGTGCGAGCCAGCACGTCGTTGACCCGCAGCACCGGCTTGATCTGATTCACCAGCGCCTGCAACACGACATCGCCTGCAGCGTGTCCGCGAGTGTCATTCAGGCGCTTGAAGTCGTCGATGTCCAGCATGATCATGCAGGGCAGGTGTCCGTAGCGGATGCTGCGCGATGTCTCCCGCAGAGCAGCCTCTTCCATCGCTCTGCGATTCATGGCTCCCGTCAGAGGATCGGTGTGAGCCTGCTCGGCCAGTTCCTTGCCCAACTCCGTCACCAGAAACCACAGGATGCACATCACCATGCAGGTGGCGAGGAAGGACATTGCTGCCAGCGAATCAATCCACTTCGGATCGGTCTGGGCATTAACCGTCTCCCACGGTCGCATGTAGCTGACGTTCGTCAGCCAGGCGCGATAGCCCATCACGCAGACCTGAATGCTGAGGATCACAGCCGACACGCGCGAGACTACCGCAAAGGAGTCGCGTCCATGCTTCCATAGAATCCACGCTGCCACAGCACACACCAGAATGTTCGGAATGTTGATGACATTGCCAGCGTAGCGGGTCTTGTGGAGGAACATGAAGGTATAAACGATCAGGGCAAGTCCGACTCCAGCAAGCGGCCACCATTTCCGCAACGGCCTGCGATTTACAAACCAGCGCAGCCCCATCATCTGGAGCAAAAAGGAGACCAAGTAAAGCTCATTGGTCACCATATCGCTGAAAACAGAGGAGATTCTTCCTTCTAGACCTTGCAGGATCAGCTTGATCAGTCCAACGATCATTCCTCCCGCGAACCATCTCATTCCAATCACGTTCCGGTTGTTCCACGTGAGGAGGCAGACGCTAACCGTAAAGACGGTCACCGTGAGTATGTTTGTAAGGAAAAAGGTGAAATAGTTCATAACGCCTAAAAAGCGGCTGTCTCCCCTCAAGCAGAGTCAACGCATTGCCACAGGTTATAAGTATTGAAAACTAATACCGTTCAAAATATTGAACGAATTCGTTCAGTTCAAAATACCTCTCCAGAGGCAAATAAATACATCTCCAAGGGGATCAGAGGAGCAGGACAAAGTACCGTATTTTAGGAAGCTCAGGCTGCAATCCAGAACGGCTCTGTCAGATTGCATCTGAATATTATTGTAATCCATTGAAAATGGATAATATACCCATTTTTTGTTGGCTTCCGTTTATCTGTCTTCAGAGCCAGCCTGCCGAACTGGCGCTAGGTGGTCTTGCGTGGCTTCTGTGCCAGCAGATTCACGGGCACTACAGCCCCGGCAGGGCTGGTCAGACTGGGCGTCAGTGTCGAATTATCGGTCCACTGGCCGGAGGTCGCATTGGGGGTGATGAGATGAATAAGATTGTCTCCCGAGGTTCCCACGTAGAGCGTTGAATTGTCCGTGCTGATCACCGCCGCAATCGGCGCCGTCGCCGAGCCGGAGAGAGAAATATTCTTCGTCGTTCCCAGCCCGCTCGCCACGGGAGAGTAGGCAGGCAGAACGCCTCCCGTCCCCGTATAGGTAACAAAGGCCACGCTTGAGTCCGAGGCGGGAATAACGCCGGTGATCGCCGTCGCCGTCACCGAGTTCAGTGTCGTGGTGGAGAGCTTATAGGGGAAGCCGAGGGTTCCAGCCAGCGGACAGGCCTGCGGCGTCGCCGGACTCGTGTTGGGTTGGGTGGGAAGAGTCACCCGCAAGTCGCTCAAAGTCGGGTTTGTCGTCGATGCGGTTACACCCAGAATGTGCAGCCCGTCCTTGGTCGCAGCGATCCGGTCGGTCGTCGCAATCGGGTTAGGATTCGAGCCAGTCGTAATGTCGGCAGACGGGAAAAAGCTATTGGTCTCGATGGTGACGCCGCCCGACGTAGAAGGAACGCTCGTCGCACAGTAGCTGCGTGAGGTCGTCGGATTTCCGGCGAAGAAGGCCCCGACGGAAGGCACAGTGATCGCCACATCTGTCGCTGGGGTTGTCAGATTTACATTGGTCCACCCGGTAAAGCCCGAATAGACAAGGAGTTCGTTGCCCGCTGTAATGTATGCGGTCTGGCTGTCTGGGGTAAACTCAGCATGAGTTCCGACGCCGCCATAGGTAGAGACGATGCCTCCAGAGGAGTTTTCCACGGTGATCGTCTGCCGCACCGGATCGGTGAGGATGACATAAGAGCTATCCGGCGACACGGCGAGAACCACTCCGGGCGAGTTGGTGTCTACGCGCGACAGGCTGAGCGAGTTCACCGAACTCAGCACCATCAACTCGGTCGAACTGCCCAGATAGAGGGTCGAGCCATCCGTGGACAAAACCATGGAGTTGGGCACATACGGCAGGTGGAACGGGGACGATACGACGGAGGTCGTAAAGTCTATCTGTTCCACGTTCTGCGACTGCGTACTGGCCATGTAGAGAACCGTGCTGTTGGTTCCGGGAGTCTTGATGTTCACCGAATTCGAGGTGACCGGCTTGCCGTTGCCAAAGAGTCCGACCTGATTGATGGGAGCCGGGTTGCAGGCCGAGGGCTGGCATATCGCTGTAATCGCCGCCGAACCCGCCAGAGTCGGGGTCACCGCACCCGTTGTTCCCGCAGGAATCGTGGCTGGAGTGGTCGACACATACTCCAGATCCAGACCGGTCAGCGTCACGCCGTTGGTATCGAGGACGGTAGCCACCAAAGACTGGGTGTTGTTCTCGTTCACGACCACTGGATCCGCAGCCGTTCCGGTAGAGGTTGCGTTGGGTGCCGTCAGAATGATCGACGCCGGAGGGCAGGTCGAGAAATAGCCGGCCGCACTGGCTGCATTCGATATATTCGCCGACACCAGAACAGATCCTGGAAGATTGGCCGTTGCCACGCCGTTCTGGTCGATGCTGAGAACCGGCGAGATGGATGTGGTGGATGTTGCTCCCTGCGCGGTGTAGCTTAGGTGTCCTGTATTGCAGGTGATATTGGTCGTCCCTGCATAGACCCGCGAGATAATCTGCGCGGTCGATCCCTGCGAGATGCAGGAGTTGGGATTATAGGCCGGGGCCGTCACAACCGTTCCGGTCGTCAGCGGGCAGCAGTTTGTCGCTGGATCTGTGGTGCAGTTTGTCGAAGCATTCCCAAACACAATACTGGTTACCACGGGATGCACGAAGATTGGGATCGGATTGCTGGTTACGCCGTCCGCACTCGCCGTGACGTAGGCAATGCCCGACTTATTAGTGGCGTTGCAATAGGTGTAATCGGCGATTCCTCCGCCCGTGTTGCGATTCCACGTACCGGCGCACAACTTTCCAGTCGTCGGCTGCACATCCGCAGTGGTCATGTCTGTGGTTGCGTAGGTATAGGACATAACCGAAGCGCTTGATCCTTTGCAGTTGGTGGCCGCAGGAGTGTTGATCTGCCCCATCTCCGCATAGTTTAACGAGATTCCGGTGACGACGGGCTGCATCGTAATGCTCGCGACGTCATTCGTCGTCATGCCCGAATCGCCGCCATTGCAATACGTCGGCGCAAGGGTGTGCGAACAGCCTGAGATCGAGACACCGAATGGGATCGATGACAGCAGCAGAATCAATAAGGTGACAAACCGACGCATTAAACCTCCCCGTCCAACTGGAACCAGAGCTGAACGGTCAAACCGCAGACGCTAGTTACTGCTTCCCAGTGTAGAAGCTGCGCAGACGGGACGCAAATAGCCCGTCAGGCGCAACCCCTTCGGCGACAAAGGCCAACGAAGGCTTTCTTCTCAAAATCCGTCCTGCCCTGCTTGCCCACAATGCTTCCGATTTGTCGTTGCCAGCAACGCGATGCTCTCTGTAGAGCCTCGCCATATCCCTCTTTATCCGTAGAATCCAAGCTAATCGAGGTGAATCCTCGGCTTGCGCGGCGTGGCGGACTGGAAGAGATAGACGCTGAGAATGCAGATCAGCGGCTCCAGCGGGTGGCGAAAGCGCGCGTGGACGGTAACCATATAGTACGGAATCGGCAACAAAAAAAAGGCCCAGGCAAAGAGTCCCGCAGCCGGAACGCGACGGCGCAGGGCCAGAGCCAGCCCCATCAGCCCGGCCAGCGAGACAAACGCAAAGTTCAGTACGCGTCCTGCTTCAACGTGCCAGGCGTCGTCTGCGGGATGGGGAACGCTGATCCAGAAGAAGTCGATGCGCTTGGCGACATCGGCGTAGAAGTGCGCTGGGTGGGCATCGATATATGCCTTGGCCATTGCGCCGCGCATGGCGACGTAGCGCACCTCGCCCATCGAGGCGTAGAGGCGCAGTTGATCCGGCGCCTGATAGGGATGGTCGTACTCCATCAGCAAACCCTGCGAGTCCGGCCCGTTGCCCAGATACATCTCCGCGCCGAAGTTGCCGCGCATGGGGATGAAGGCGTGGAAAGTCTGCCAGTTGCGCAGAGTCCATGGAGCGATCGAGGCCAGAAAGATCAGTGCAGCCAGAGCGGGGCCGAGGACGATGCGTGCAACCCCACCCATGCGATGAGACCGCATGGATGGGGCACTCAGGTTGGATAGCAGAATCCAAAGGCCGCAGACCGGCAGAAAGATCAGCAGAGTCGAGTTCGACATCGCGATCAACCCCCAGAGCAGGCCGAAGAGGAGCCACTGGCTGGTTCGCGGTTCGTGGTTCGTGTTATTTGCGGACGGAGCCTCGCCTTGAATGTTACGCATGCGCAGAGCGAGAACCAGCGTCCACGCGAAGAGGGCGCAGGTCAGCGTCATCTCCCACGGCCAGCGGACGGCGTACTGCATTGCTGCGGGATAGAGCGCCCATAGCCAACCGGACCACAGAGCGACGCGGCGATTGAAGCAGCGGCAGGCGATCTCCCAAGTGGCCACGGCGGTCGCGGCGGAGAGCGCCGAGTTGATCGCAAACAGTACCCAGGCCGACTTCAACGTATAGATGCCGAAGATCTTGAAGACCGCAGCCATCAGCAGCGGGTAGAGCGGCGGCAACCACGCCGTCGGACCGGTGTGCGCCATGTAGACATTGGCGAAGGGATCGGAGTAGCCGTAGCCGGTCAGCAGAGCGCGCGCGATGCGTCCCGCCTCCCAGCCAAACTGCATGTGGTTGTCATCCAGACGCAGACGGTAGGTGTGCGCCAGCGTCATATATAGCACACGCACGACGAAGGCGACCCAGAAGATGCGCCGCGGCAGGGTGCGTTCGTCCTGCGGATGAAAGAAGTTTCGTAGGCGAGCGAGCATTGACTCAATTCTATTCCGTCGAAGACGATGGCTTCGCCTAGAATTGGAGTAATGCCTACGATCAAAGTTTTGAAGCTTCATCCTGCCGCGCAGATGCCGCGGTACGCCCACGTCGGAGTCTACGGCGACCTAGCTGCCGATCTTTATTCCTGCATCAATGCGCAACTGGCCGCAGCGGGCGAACCCGGCTCTACGACGGCTGTTCCCACCGGCATTGCGCTGGAGTTTCCCGCAACCCACGGCGCGTTGGTCGAGGATCGCTCGGGCCTTGCAGTGAAGGGCGTAACGACGCTGGCCGGAGTCATCGACCCGGGCTATCGCGGCGAGATCAAGATCGTGCTGACCAACCTCAACGCCGCTCCGGTTGAACTCAAGGCGGGCGACCGCATCGCGCAACTGCGCATCGTCCAGCGCATTGAAGCCAGCTTCGAGGAGGTCGTCGAGCTGGGCGAAGCAGCGCGCGGAGCAGCCGGATTCGGCTCAACCGGTATCTAGCCGCGCTCGCTGAAAATTCACTCCATCCGAAGACGGCTGCGGCGCATCCGATGAAATGGGGGTACAAGTCATGATGATCGCAAAGCTGCATTCGGCCGTTCTTCCGCTGGCGCTCCTGCTTGTCTCCACCGGAGGAACGACCATGGCGACAGGACAGACTCGCACCGAGAAACTTCCGGCTCCCACACTCGACGAACACTCGACGGCGCACCGCGAGACGGCGGTCTTTGCGGGCGGATGTTTCTGGGGCGTGCAGACAACCTTCCAACGCATCAAGGGCGTTACCGCGACGACGGCTGGGTACTCCGGCGGCACAAAGGAGACGGCCAACTACGGCGCGGTTTCCAGCGAGACCACCGGACACGCCGAATCGGTCAAGGTCGTCTTCGACCCCACACGAATCAGCTTCGGAACGCTGTTGCGCGTCTTCTTCTCCGTGGTGCATGATCCGACACAACTGAATCGACAGGGGCCGGACGTGGGAACCTCCTACCGCTCGGTGATCTTCTTCACCACGCCGGAGCAACAGAAGATTGCGACGGCCTACATCGCACAACTGGACGCGGCACACGCCTTTTCGCGGCGAATCGTCACCCAGGTCGTCCCGCTGCAAGCCTTCTACGACGCCGAAGACTACCATCAGGACTACGCCGAGAAGAACCCGAACAATCCCTACATTCAGGTCTGCGACATCCCCAAGATCGCCGCGCTGAAGGCCCAGTTTCCCGAGTTATTTCAGGAGTACAAGCGCAAGTAAACGTACAGGTAAACCCTTGCAGTTTTCGTAATGGGGTATACCGTCGTCTAACGAGCAATTAGCAGATTCCTTCGCTCGCGCTACGGAATGACAAAAAATCAGGTCTACAGTAATTAGAGAAACTCTCTGACTCGAATAGCCCCCCATTCCAGCATGGATCGCAGCCTTGAGCCAGCAACGCCGCTGCGTATGTAAAATTGGCGCTGACTTCTATATGCCAATTGGGGAGTTTATCGCGATGCGCCGTTCGTTCTCTGGAGTGGTTCTTGGGTTCATGTGTTGTCTGCTGCTTCCGTGTATTGCTACGCACGCGCAGACTCGTCCTCAGCCCGTTCCGGTGAAAATTGAGGATCGCAGCAAGCCGATCAGCCCCAACCTTTTCGGCATCTTCTTCGAGGACATCAGCTACGCCGCGGACGGCGGACTCTATGCCGAACTGGTGCAGAATCGCTCGTTCGAGTACAGCTCCGCCGACAGCAAGACGTGGAATCCTCCGCCCGACTACAAGCAGTGGGATGCGCTGACGTCGTGGGAGTTGGTGGTTCCCAAAGAGGCCAGCGCCTCGATCAAAGTGGAGACGGCCAGCCCGCTCAACGGCAACAATCCGCACTACGCGGTTCTGACGGTGGAGAAGGGCGCGCCGGGGATCGCGCTGCGCAACGAGGGCTTCGACGGAATCGCGGTGCAGGCGGGAAAGCGCTACAACTATTCGATCTTCGCACGGCAGTTGAGCGGACAGGCGACGCCGATGGTCGTCCGTCTGGAGAGCAAGTCGGGCGAGGTGCTTGGCTCGGCGACGATTGCCCGTCCCACGTCGGAGTGGCAGAAGTATACGGCCACTATCGAAGCGAAGCAGAGCGATGCCAACGCGCGTCTGGCGCTGGTCGATGAGCAGCCGGGAAGCATTGCTCTCGATGTTGTCTCGCTCTTTCCTGCGGATACATTTCACGGCCATCCCAACGGACTGCGTGCCGATCTGGCGCAGACGATTGCCGATCTGCATCCGAAGTTCATGCGTTTTCCGGGCGGCTGTCTGGTGCATGGCGATGGCATCGCCAACATCTATCAGTGGAAAGAGACGATCGGCCCCATCGAGAACCGCGTCGATCAGTCGAACATCTGGCGCTATCACCAATCCAAGGGACTCGGCTACTACGAGTACTTCCAGTTTGCCGAAGATATTGGGGCAAAACCCTTGCCAGTGGTGGCTGCCGGAGTCTCGTGCCAGAACTCGGGTCACTCCGTTACCGGCAAGTGGGAGGTTGGTCAGGAGCTGATGCCGCTTGCGGCGATGCCCGCTTACATTCAGGACGTGCTTGATCTGATCGAGTACGCCAACGGCCCGGTCACATCGACTTGGGGCAGCAAGCGCGCCGCCGCCGGCCATCCCGAGTCCTTCCATCTGCAATACATCGGCGTGGGCAACGAGGATGCGCAGAGCGACGGATTCCGCGAGCGATTCCAGATGATCGACGACGCGATCCGCGCCAGGCATCCAGAGATTACGGTGATCGGCACGGTGGGAGCCTACCCCAGCGGCGCCGACTACGATGCAGGTTGGAAGTTCGCCAGCCAGCGGCATCTGGAGATCGTCGACGAACACTCCTACGAGAAACCGGAGTGGCTCATCGAACACCAGAACCGTTACGACTCGTATGACCGGAGCGGGCCAAAGGTCTATGTGGGCGAGTACTCGGCGAAGAACGAGAAGAAGCGTTCGACGCTGCGCTCTTCCCTGGCCGAAGCGGTCTATATGACCGGCTTTGAGAGAAACGGCGACATGGTTCTGATGAGTTCCTACGCGCCGCTGCTCTCGAAGAACGGTCATTCGCGCTGGGATCCGGATCTGATCCACTTCTCCAATACGGGAGTCTTCCTTGCGATCAACTACTACGTGCAGCAGATGTTCAGTGCCAACTCAGGCGATCGCTATCTCGCCTCCACCATCGGCGGCGGAGCGGATGCCGAAAAGGCTGCTCTCTCGGCGGTGATCGACAGCAAGAGTAACGACCTCATTCTGAAACTGATCAACTATGGCGATGCGGCCAGGACGTTCCACTTCACCCTTCCTGCGGCGTATCAAAAAAGCACTGCGGCTACGCAGACCTTGTTGACCGGCGATCCCTCGGCGGTCAATGGCGTGACGACTCTGACCGGGATTCGGCCTACGACCTCCCCGTTGCCGATTCATGCGCAGTTCGACTACGAGAGTCCAGCCAACTCTCTGACGGTTCTTCGTATCAAGCAATAGTCCTTACGCTGGCGCGGCGTTCTGTACGTCATGCGTCTGCTGCGTTGCGTTAGGATTGTTAGCAAGTATTTGAGCGAAGGGGAGAGGTTCATGCCGGGCTTGCGTGGAATTGGCTGTGAGGGAAAGATTGCTGTCGTTGTAGGTGGAACGTCGGGGATCGGTCAGGCGATAGCGCTTGGACTGGCCGAGGCGGGTGCGACCGTCGTCGCGTCTTCGCGCAAGATGGACGCAGTAGAGGCAACGGCGACGATGCTGGAGGCCGCAGGCAGCAGGACTCTGCGCGTCGCCTCGGATGTAGTGGATCGCGCATCGCTGGAGCGGCTGCACGATGCGGTGATCGCTGCCTTTGGACGCGTCGATATTCTGGTCAACGCAGCGGGAATCACCAAGAAAGTTCCAACGCTGGATTGCCCCGAAGAGCTATGGCAGCAGATCATGGACGTCAACGTGACCGGAACGCTGCGCGCTTGCCAGGTCTTTGGCCGGACGATGTTGCAACAGAGCGCGGGACGGATCATCAACATCGCATCGCTCTCGACCTTTGTGGCCTTCCACGAGGTTGCGGCGTACTGCGCCAGCAAGGCTGCGGTCGGCTCGCTGACCCGTTCGCTGGCCGTGGAGTGGGCCAAGGCGGGCATCTGCGTCAACGCGATTGCTCCAGGCGTCTTCCCCACCGAACTGAATCGCAAGATCCTCGATTCGCCGCGTGGCGCGGAGATGCTGATGCGCACGCCGATGCATCGCTACGGCAACGTTGAGGAACTGGTTGGCGCGGCGATCTACCTCGCCTCGGACGCCAGCTCGTTTACCACCGGACAGATTCTGGCCGTCGATGGCGGCTATCTGGCCAGCGGCGTCAATCAGTAGCCCCCCACCCACCCATCACGATGAAGCTGTGATGGATGGGGCACCCGACAGAAGCAGATTCCTCCGCTCACGCTGCGGAATGACAAACAAGACTGCGTAACGACAAACAACGCTTTTGAACCACAGATCGGAGATCGTGAAGAGATGAAGATTACTGCTGCACGGCTTATCGTTTGCTCGCCGGATCGCAACTTTGTGACCCTCAAGATTGAGACCGACGAGGGCATCTACGGCCTCGGCGACGCTACGCTGAACGGGCGCGAGCTGGCTGTGGCAGCCTATCTCGAAGAACATGTGCTTCCCTGTCTGATCGGGCGCGACCCGTTTCAGACCGAGGAGATCTGGCAGTACTTCTATCGCGGAGCCTACTGGCGGCGCGGACCGGTGACGATGACCGCCATCGCCGCCGTCGACGTGGCGCTGTGGGACATCAAGGGCAAGGCGCTCAACACCCCGGTCTACAACCTGCTGGGCGGCAAGAGCCGCGACGGCGTGATGGTCTATACCCATGCCAACGGCGCGGACATCTCCGAGGCTCTGGACTCGGTGCAGAAGTACATGGCCGAGGGCTACATCGCGGTGCGCGCGCAGGCGGGAGTTCCCGGCGTGGCCTCCAGCTACGGCGTTCCCAAACCGGGCAAGGCCTACGAGCCAGCCGAGCGCGGGCTGCCGTCGGAGACGCTCTGGTCAACCGAGAAGTACCTCAACTTCGTCCCCAAGCTGTTTGAGAAGCTGCGCGTCGAACTGGGCGACGACGTACATCTGCTGCACGATCTACATCATCGCCTGACGCCGATCGAGGCCGCGCGCGTGGGCAAGTCGCTCGAACCCTATCACCTCTTCTGGATGGAGGATCCCTGCCCGGCGGAGTTGCAGGAGAGCTTCGAGCTGATCCGTCGCCATACCACCACGCCGATCGCCACCGGCGAGGTCTTCAACTCCATCTGGGACTCGCACGACCTCATCCGCAAGCAGTTGATCGACTACATTCGCATGACCATCGTGCATGGCGGAGGCATCACCCACGCCAAGAAGACGGCGGAGTTTGCCTCGCTCTACCACGTCCGCACCGGCTTCCACGGCGCGACGGATCTTTCGCCGGTAACCATGGCGGCGGCTCTGCATCTGGGCCTGTCGGTGCACAACTTCGGCATTCAGGAGCACATGCACCACAGCCCGCTGACCGACGAGGTTTTTCCGCACAACTACACCTTCCAGGCGGGCTACATGCATCCGGGCGATGCGCCGGGCCTTGGCGTGGACATCGACGAGTTGCTGGCGGCGAAGTATCCCTACCAGCGCGCCTACCTGCCCGTAGCGCGCAAACTCGACGGAACCATCACCGACTGGTAGAGCAGTAGCATGCCCCTGATATATACCCATATTGCTGATTATGCGTGTTTTATGCTTGCGTATATACTGTAAAGTATATACGCAAACATTTTCAGCGGTGATGCGGTGATATAGAGTCCCTTCTGCAATGGCGTAGAGCGGCGTGGAGCGAACAACAGCAGATTCCTTCGCTGCGCTGCGGAATGACAAAGAATTCGGTCTGCCGTAAAGGCTGATGGGTGGGTGGTGCCGCTGGGCGGCGGAACATGCGACAATCTTAATATCGAATTATGCCTACTCAGCGAGATGTTGCAGCACACGATGTTCACGCGCCAGTAACAACAGCGCCAGCCGTCCCCACACCTGCGCAGATCACCCCTGCGCTGCTCAAGACCCACAGCATCACGCCGGATGAATACGCCAGCATCGTACAGAAGATGGGCCGTACGCCCTCGCTGACCGAGCTGGGCATCTTCTCCGTAATGTGGAGCGAGCATTGCAGTTATAAGAGTTCGCGCGTCCACCTGAAGCGGCTGCCGACCAAGGGCGTGCGCCTGACAGGGCCGGGCGCGGTGGTGCAGGGGCCGGGGGAGAACGCCGGAATCATCGACGTGGGCGATGGATGGGCCTGCGCCTTCAAGATTGAGAGCCACAACCACCCCAGCTACATCGAGCCGCATCAGGGCGCGGCGACCGGCGTGGGCGGCATTCTGCGCGACATCTTCACCATGAACGCGCGACCGCTGGCGGTGATGGACTCGCTGCGCTTTGGCCCGCTCGACGAAGAGGAGAAGGACGAGGCTCTGCGGCGGAGGAATCATGCCGTGGTCAACGGCGTGGTGGCGGGAATCGCAGGCTATGGCAACTGTTTCGGCGTGCCCAATCTGGGCGGCGAGACGCGCTTCGAGGAGTGCTACAGCGGCAATCCGCTGGTGAACGCCTTTGCGCTGGGTCTGGTCAAGACAGACGAGATTTTTTACGCCAAGGCGACCGGCGTGGGCAATCCGGTGATCTACGTCGGAGCGAAGACGGGACGCGACGGGATTCACGGCGCGACGATGGCTTCGGAGGAGTTTACCGAAGGCAGCGAGCAGAAGCGGCCCAATGTGCAGATGGGCGATCCCTTCATGGAGAAGCTGCTGCTGGAGGCCTGTCTGGAGGCGATGGCGACTGGAGCCGTCCTCGGCATTCAGGACATGGGCGCGGCGGGGCTGACCTGCTCGACCTGCGAGATGGGTGCGAGGGGCGAGTTGGGCCTGACCATCGAACTCGATCTGGTTCCGCAGCGCGCAACGGGCATGACGGCCTACGAGATCATGCTGAGCGAGAGTCAGGAGCGGATGCTGCTGGTGGCCGACAAGGGACGCGAGGGCGAGGTTCTGGCGGTCTTTGAGAAGTGGGGACTGGACGCCTCGATCGTCGGCATTGTGACGGCGGACGACACTATGCGCGTGACGCATCACGGCGAGCTGGTTGCGGAGATTCCCAACAAGGCTCTGACCGACGAGGCTCCGGTGTACCATCGGCCCGTCGGCGTGTGGAATTCTCCGCTGCCGCTGGATCCTCCGGTTGCCGTCGTCGCCGAGTTGAGCAAGCCGCGCGACTTGAACGCCGACCTGAAGAAGCTGCTGGGCAGCGCAAATATTAGCGACAAGCGCTGGGTCTTCGAGCAGTACGACTCGATGGTGCAGACCAACACCGTGCAAGGCCCCGGCTGCGAGGCTGGAGTGATGCGCATCAAGGGAACAGGGTCTGAGGATCAGCAGGAGAGCGCACTCGGCGAGTTGGAGACGCTGGTCGCAGAGTCCACGCCGGAGGGCAGGGTAACGCTGGCGACCGGAAATCTGGACGCGACGAATCCGGTGGTCGCTCGGGGAGCTTCGCATCGCTCGGGAGCGCCGAAGGTGGAGCGCGGATTGGCGATGTCGTTGGCGGGCAATGGGCGCTGGTGCTATCTGAACCCCAAGCTGGGCGCGATGCATGCGGTGGCTGAATCCGCGCGCAAGGTGGCTTGTACGGGGGCGACTCCGGTGGCCGCGACCAACTGCCTGAACTTTGGCAATCCAGAGAAGCCAGAGATTATGGCGCAGCTTTCGACCGCCATCGACGGCGTTGGCGAGGCATGTACGGCGCTGGGAACTCCGATTACCGGAGGCAATGTTTCGCTGTACAACGAGACGCGCGGCGAGGGAATCTATCCGACGCCGGTGATGGGCATCGTTGGGATTCTGGACGACGTTTCAAAGGCTGTGCCGAGCGGATTCCAGCGAGGGGGCGAGCGCATTCTTCTGATCTCGGCGAAGGCCGCAGGTCAGTCCAGCGAACAACTTCTCCAGCAGTTTGGATCGTCGGACTACGCCAAGACCATTCTGAACGCGTTCTGGGGTGCACCGCCGCGGCTTGCGATCAGCGAAGAGGCCGAGTTGCACCAATGCCTCGCCGCACTGGCCAGTGCGCGAGTGGTGACCTCGGCCAGCGATATATCCGACGGCGGCATCGCGGTTGCGCTGGCGAAGAGCTGCTTTACCAAGGGCGTCGGAGCGGTCGTCAGCCTCGACCACCTTGCGCCGAACTCCATTGCAACCGAGATCTTCCACGAAGAGGCCAGCGCGGTGATCGTCACCTGTAGCGATGCCGACTTCGCCAAACTTACCGCGATCTGCGGACGCTTCGCCCTGCTGACAGTGCGCGACATCGGCACTACCGGAGGCAAGATGCTGGACGTCTTCACCCCCAGCGGCTCGGCCATCTCCGGCACCGTCGATTCGCTCCGCGCGGTATGGGCGGATGCGCTGGAATCACAGCTTGCCAGTGAGGTGGTACCCGCATGAGCAATACTTTATTGAGTCACGGATTGGCACGAACTGGCTGCTGTAGTGGGAACAAAGCAGATTCCTCCACCTCGCAACAGAACGACAAACACGAGATGGACGAGGAGGACGCGACTCCCTTCGATAAGCTGCGCGAAGAGTGCGGCGTGATGGCGGTCTATGGGCATCCCGACGCGGCGCGCATGACCTACTGGGGTTTATACGCCCTGCAACACCGCGGGCAGGAGTCGGCGGGAATCGCCTCAGCCGACGGCCACGAGGTCAACGACATCAAGGGCATGGGGCTGGTCTCGGAGATCTTTACCGACGATGTGCTGACTACGCTGCCCGGCCACATCGCCATCGGACACACGCGCTACTCGACCACCGGCGACTCGGCCCTGCTCAACGCACAGCCAATCTCGGTGGAATCGACCAAGGGCCTGATCGCGATTGCGCACAATGGAAATCTCGTCAATCTGGGGAACTCCAAAGAACGGCTGGAGCGCGATGGCGCGGTCTTCCAGACCACCTCGGACTCGGAGATCATCATTCAGTTGATCGCGCACTCGCGCCAGTCAATGCTGGTCGACTGCATTGCGGAGTCGCTGGCGCAGGTCGAGGGAGCGTTCTCCATCGTGATGATGACGCGCAACCGGATCTTCGCTGCGCGCGATCCACACGGCTTCCGCCCGCTCTCGATGGGCCGCATCGCCGGAGTCAACGGCGCGCCGGACACCTTCGTCTTTGCCAGCGAGACCTGCGCCTTCGACCTGCTACACGCCAAGTACGAGCGCGACGTGTTGCCGGGAGAACTGGTCATGGTCAGCGAAGACGGCGTTACCAGCCGCAGATTTTCTCCGCAGACGACGCCGCCGGCGAGCTGCATCTTCGAGCACGTCTACTTTGCGCGGCCCGATTCACGCGTCTTCGGGCGTTGGGTGCAGCAGTCGCGCGACGAGATGGGGCGGCAACTGGCGCGCGAGTCCGGCGTTCCCGCCGATATCGTCGTCCCCGTGCCAGACTCCGGCGTGACGGCGGCGCTCGGCTATGCCGCCGAATCAGGAATCCCCTTCAACTTCGGCCTCATCCGCAACCACTACGTCGGGCGCACCTTCATCCAGCCGGAGCAGCGAGTGCGCGACTTCGGCGTACGCATGAAGCTGAATCCGGCGCGCAGCCTGCTGGAGGGCAAGCGCATCATCCTGATCGACGACTCGATCATTCGCGGTACCACCAGCCGCAAGATCGTGCGCATGTGCCGCGCGGCGGGAGCGACCGAGGTGCACATGCGCATCAGTTGCCCGCCGACGATCAGCCCCTGCTTCTACGGCGTGGACACGCCCTCGACCAAGGAGCTGATTGCGGCCAACAAGTCGGTCGAGGAGATCTGCGAGTTTATCGAGGCGGATTCGCTGGCCTACCTCTCGCTGGTCGGCCTGACCCACTCCTGCACACAGGGCGAACCGGTCGAAGGACTCTCGCCCGCATCGTTCTGCTCGGCCTGCTACACCGGCGTCTACCCCACGCAATGGGTGGATGCGAAGGATATTTTGCCAGCAACCGTGGGAGCATAAGGCAGCCGTTCCAACTAAGAAATATCTATAAGCAGGGGCAGGAATTCTACAATTCCTACCCCTGCTTTTGTCTGAATTTCCGCCCCTGTTTTCTCTGGTTTTCTGCCCTGCTTTTGTCTCTGAATTCCTGCCTCTGCTTTTTCCTCTGAGATAGGTTCAGGCTTTAGCCCGAACACCAGATGGGGAAGACTGTTGTGGAGGGAGAAAAGCAGATTCCTTCGCTTCGCTACGGAATGACAAACAAATGAAGCTACGGAATGACGAGCAAATGAGGCTACGGGATGACGAGGCAAGCAGGCGATGCCAGTCCCATAGCGAATCTGCTATTGTTTCTGCGTCTATGCGCACACGACTCGTTGCACTTTCGCTTGCTCTCCTGCTGACGCCCGCCCTTGGCCAGTCTCCTGCCCTGCCGCTCAGCGAAGCGCAGATCGCTGCGGCGGATCACCAGCGTTTGCTTGATCTTCTGCATATTACCGAGCTGCGTCCTGCGGCCAGCCACGATCCCAACTCTGCCAACGCCGTCAACTACGACGAGGCGAAGGCCAATCTCTGGCCCAAGCGGCCCAATCCGCTGGTTCTGAATAACGGCAAGCCCGTCGCCAGCGCGGCGATCTGGCGCACTCGGCGGCGTCCCGAGCTGTTCGAGCTCTTCGACCGCGAGATTCTGGGCCGCGTTCCGGCGAACGCTCCCGCCATCCGCTGGCAGGTCGTCTCCACCACGCAGGGCAGCGACGCCGGAGTCGCCACGACGACGAAGCACCTGATCGGCCACGCCGACAACTCCGCCGACCCTGCGCTCACCGTCAATATTCAGGCCGACCTCGTCCTGCCCGCCGACGCACACAAGCCCGTCCCCGTGGTTCTTGAGATCAGCTTCGACAAGTATCCGATCGACCCCGCGCACCCGCTCAAGCTGCCCTCGCCGACCGAGTCGCTTCCTACATGGAAGCAACAGGTTCTGGGCAAGGGGTGGGGCTACGCGCTGCTGTATCCCACCAGTTTTCAGGCCGATAGCGGAGCCGGGCTGACGCAGGGCATCATCGGGTTGGCCAACCACGGCGAGCCGCGCAAGCTGGACGACTGGGGGACGCTGCGCGCGTGGGCCTGGGGAGCATCGCGCCTGATGGATTATCTGGAGACCGCCCCCGCCGTCGACGCCCGCCACGTCGCCGTCGAGGGCCATTCGCGCTTCGGCAAGACCGCGCTGGTCGCCATGGCCTACGATTCGCGCTTCGCCGTCGCCTACCTCAGTTCCTCCGGCACCGGCGGGGCCAAGCTCTTCCGTCGCCACTACGGCGAGCAGATGGAGAATCTGGCCGCCACCAGCGAGTATCACTGGATGGCGGGAAATTATCTGCGCTACTCCGAACTGAAGCCGAAGGAGGTCACCCCCGCCGACCTGCCGGTAGACATGCACGAACTCATCGCTCTCTGCGCGCCGCGCCCGGTCTTCATCGGCGGAGGCACGCTCGAAGGCGGAGACGGCTGGGCCGATGTTCGCGGGACTTTTATCGCCGAAGTCGCCGCAGGGCCAGTCTACAAACTCCTCGGCAAGAGGCCGCTCAGCGACGACAGAGGCCCCAGCGATGCCTTCCCCGCCGTCGGCACCGCGCTCATCGCTGGCGATCTGGGATTCCGCCAGCACTCCGGCGGACACACCCCCCTGCCCAACTTTCCGACCTTCCTAACCTTCGCCAGCCGCTACATGGCGCCATGAGCGAAACGACTACACCCGAACCGAGGGTCGAGATATGTGACAACCCACTATTTTATGATTGGATCAAGATTTCAAAAATTTGGATGGATCATCCGCCTACTTCTGCAACTATCTCGTTCGTAACCGACTGAGTGTTAGCCTGAATACTCCTGAATCCACTCCGGGATTGTAGTCGCCCGAATTTGCATTCGACATGTGGCGATATAGATACTCGAGCCGGATAGCACTGCTGCCTTGGATAAGCTGCATCCCAGGGCCAAAGGAAAACAAGAAGTTGGAACTCGCGGTGCCGTCTACAGGGAGGTCTCGCGAGGAAAAGACCATGCCCAGATCGGCGGAAAAAGTCGGCTGAAGGCGATGGGAACTGAAGCCGCTGACCCGCGCACCAAGAGGTGAGATTGCGAGGGCATAGGTCTTGGTGGAGCCGTAGACGGCATACACATATACTATCGATCCGTCGCCCAAACCGACATATCCAACCGGATTGTTAGTCGCATAGACCACCCGTTCGCCAATGGATGGGAGTGCCTCTACATACGATATTAAGCCAACGGTGCTAACAGTTGGATATGTAGCTACGACGGTTGGGTCGCGCTCCTGAAAAAAGGGAGAGACGGAGCCTTCGTAGTCGAGGCGCAGGGAATCGTTTCCCCAGAGACGGTGACTGTACTCCAGCCCCGCCGTCCAGACGCGGCGCTTCTCGGCGTCGCCGATGAGGATGTGGCTTGAGTTGGGAGCAAAGGACGAGAAGACGCCGAAGCTCTGACGCCGGCCAGCTCTTGCGCGGGAAGCGATGCTCCGAATGCGCAATAGGTACATAGAGAGATCAGGATTGTCACGAGATAATTTATTCGCATTAGACCTTTGATGAATGCTGGCTGAATGCAGCGACGAATATCACTGCATTCAGCCTTATGCTTAGGGGAGTTGAATTGGAAGGGTAACGAGGTGGTCTCGGTTGTTCCCGGTGGGCCAACCAAGTCGTAATCTCAATTCCCTTTCTACTCCGCCTTGATGCTGACTGCGGTGCCGTTGTAGACAATCGTCTTGTCGAACTGCGTCGCTTCGCTGCCGCCGATGCCGTGTCCCGCGCCGACCCAGACGATGTGGAAGGTCATGGTCTGCGGCATTCCGGCGTAGCTGCCGCTGCGCGCGCCAAGGGTTAGCGTCCTGGTCGCCTCGGACCAGGTAATCGGGATCAGCGAGTGCTTGCCCTTCTCGTAGTTGTATCCGTCGCCCTCGTCCTGATAGAGGTCGAAGCTGCCGTCACTTCCTCTATAGACGCGCAGCTCGATTGGCCCGTTGACCTTCTCTCCCGCGTACTGCTCGTCCGGGCCAAGCGGCAGAATTGATCCCGCGCGCACATACAGCGGAATCCGTTCCAGCGGCGCGTCAGCCTGCACATGGACTCCGCCCTCGGTCGTCCTGCCCGTCCAGAAGTCGACCCAGAGCGCACCCTTGGGCAGATAGACGCGGCGATCCGTCGCGCCCGCCTCCAGCACCGGGCTAACCATCAGCGCAGGGCCGAACATGAATTGGTCGCCGATGTTCCACGTCTCGGGATCGGCGCGGAAGTCCATCACCAGCGGACGCTGGATGGTCGAGTCGCCGTCGGATACCTTCCACGCCAGCGAGTAGAGGTACGGCATCATGCGATAGCGCAGCTTGTCGTACTCAACGAGCGTTGGCTCGACCTTGGCGTAGGTCCACATCTCGTTGTTCGGCCTGTGTCCGTGCGAGCGGAAGACGGGGCAGAAGACGCCGAACTGGAACCAGCGCAGATAAAGCTCCTGATAGGCCGGATCCTGCACGTTGAAGGTTGGCCAGTAGCCGCCGATGTCGGTGGTCCAGTAGGGCATCCCGGAGAGGGCAAAGTTCAGCCCTGCGGCCACTTGGCGACGCAGCCCCCAGAAGCTGCTGTAGACGTCGCCCGACCAGACGGTCGCGCCCACGCGCTGCTGGCCGAGGAAGGCCGAACGGGTCAGGAGAAAGACGCGTTTGTCGTCATTGGTTGCGCGCCAGTGCTGCTGAATCCCCTCGTTGTGCATCAGGGGAAAGAGGTTGGTGTACATCGCGCCATCGCCGATGGAGAGCTTTTTATCGCGCAGAATGGCGTCGCCGCCGTGCGGCCAGAACTCCTCCGGCTCGGCACTATCCAGCCAGAACGAGTCCCAGCCCTCGGCAAAGAGCGGATGGATCAGGCTCTGCCAGTACTCGTCCCGCGCCTTGGCGTTCGACGGGTCGTAGACATGTGCGTTGGGAATCAGCAGACCCGCCGGATCCAGTTTCTGATAGGTCTGCGAGCGGGGATCGAGGAGCCCCCAGGTCGAGATCATCGTATGGAAGTTCTCTTCGTGCAGCTTCTTCAGATCGCCGGCTACATCGTGGTAGTTCTCGTTGAAGACCGGATCGCCCTCGGTCTTCCACCAGAACCAGTCCTGCACGATCGCGTCAATGGGAATCTTCTCCGCGCGATAACGATTGGCGATCGCCAGAATCTCGTCGAGCGACTTGTAGCGATCCTTCGACTGAATAAATCCGTAGCTCCAGCGCGGCAGCATCGGCGCATGGCCGGTCAGGTTGCGGTACTGGTGAATGACCCCATCCATCTCCGGGCCGTAGACGACGAAGTAGTCCACACCGTCGCCCGCCATCGAGTCGAAGGAGAGTTCCAGCGGAAAGCGGTTGTCGACGTAGGTAAACGCCGCCGTATTCCATACAATCCCGTATCCTCGGCTGGAGACCAGCAGCGGCACCGCAGCGTCGGTATTGTTCTGCCCCAGTTCGACGGTCGAGCCGCGATAGTTGAACATCCCGCTCTGGTGCTGCCCCAACCCGTAGAAGGCCTCGGTCTGGTCCGGCGAGAAGCGATCCACAATGTGCGTTCTCTGTACGCCGTTCTCTGTCACCGTCGAGTAGGTGCGCGGCACAGAACCCGCCTCATGCAGGAAGGTCTTGCCATCGGCTGACTTGAAGGTGAGGTTGCCACGGTCGAGCGAGATCGACGCCGATATTCCCGCCGTCGTCACCGTCGCGCTCTTCGCGTCCTTGGTGAACTGAAACGGCGCGCCTTTGCAGGACTGGTCGGCGGGCAGCAGCCAGGGCTGCGCATGTTCCACCGTGCCACCTACAGGCCGCGTCACCACATGCACAATCGCGTTCGAGCAGACCACGACGCGCAGCGTCTCAGGGCCAATCGTCGCGTCGAAGCCGCGCGCACTCTCGACCACCGAAACCGCCGGTAGCGCAGGCAATTGTCCAACAATCTGCGCCTGCATCAGACCAGCCGTCAGACACACCGGCGCAACCATCAAGAAACGAGCTACAAATCCGCAACGACTCATAATTCTCCCACAAATTTTCCGAAAAACAGCCCTGAAGTTCTCTACCGCTAAGAAGACTCTGCACCAGTATTCAGAATTGTCCCGGGGGCTAAAGCCCGGTTGATTTTGCCGCGCTTCCGGCGGGACTAAAGTCCAGCCCTATCAACACAGCGGACTTGTGCAGAGCTTCGTTGTAGCAAAAAAATTGGCGCACCCAGACTAATCCATCCGTCTGCGGTGCGCCAATCTCATTGCATTGCCTTGCTACTGGATGCCGATCTCCAGCACGTCGATCGAGTAGCCCGGAACCGTGCGCTTGAAGTTCTTCGCCACGCCCGTCACCGTGCTCTCAACCGGAACCACGCGCTTGGGATCGCTGATGGTGTTGGTCGCCGCAGTGGTCGGCGCGCTCAGCCGAACCAGCTTGGCCGAGCCTTTGACGGCATTGACGCCGTCCAGCGAGATCGACAGACCCTGCGCCGTAGACGAACCGTTGACCAGCTTCAGGTAGATCACGCCCTTGGCCTTGTCCTCCGTCACCGAGTAGAAGAGCTTGTTGCCTGCGCCCTTCAGCTCCGAGGTCGGAACCTCCGTTCCCAGATACTTCGCAAACATCACCTGTGCGTAGTAGCTGGGGCTTCCGTAGCTGTTCAGTGCGTTGTAGCCGATCAGGTTCGAGGCCCACTGCATTCCCTGCGGATTCACGTTGACGAAGAGCGGGGCATAGCTGGCAATCACGACCACGTCGCTATTGCGTTCCATGCCGGTCATCCAGGCTGCGTCGCCCAGAGCCGCGCCGAAGTTGGTCGTCGGCTCGCCCTCGCGCGTCGCCCACTCGCCGACGAAGATCTTCGGACCCTTGCGATCCGTCTTGTCGTAGTGGTGGGTGTCGGCGAAGAACTCCTCGGCGCGCTTGTAGAAGTGGTCGTCGATCAGATCCGGGGTGACGCTCTTGACCTCGTTGCCCCGCTCGTTCGCCGTAGAAATCAACTGTAGCTGGGGATACTTCGCCTTGATCGCCTTGTAGAACTGGGTGTAGCGGCTATCGTAGCTCTTCGACTTGTCGAACCAGTCCTCGTTGCCGATCTCGACGTAGGTCAGCGGGAAGGCTGCGGGATGGCCGTCCTTGGCCCGCTCTGCGCCCCACTTAGTGGAAACGTCGCCGGTTGCATACTCGATCTCATCCAGCGCATCCTGTACATACGGCTGTAGATCCGGCCCCGCAGTCACATGCTCGCCCTTCAGCGAGTAGCCCGCATAGACCGCCAGCACTGGCTGAATCTTCAGGTCTTCGCACCAGTTCAGGAACTCCAGCAAGCCCAGCCCGTCGGTCGACTGATAGTTCCAGGGACTGCGATGGCCAGGACGATCCACCAGCGGGCCAATCGTCTTCTTCCAGTCGAAGCGCTCCTTGATGGTGTCGCCCTCAAGATAGTTTCCGCCCGGCATGCGCAGGAAAGCAGGATGCATCTCCGCCATCATCTCCATCAGGTCGGGACGATTGCCGTTGGCGCGATCCTTGTAAGTCGGCGGAAAGACCGAGACCTGCTGAATCCACAGCGTTCCGGGGTGTTCCACGCTCAACACAATCGAGTT
Organism: Acidobacteriaceae bacterium; assembly: GCA_031296325.1. Lineage (GTDB taxonomy): Bacteria > Acidobacteriota > Terriglobia > Terriglobales > Acidobacteriaceae > Edaphobacter. The sequence continues at coordinate 38,286 of JARLFY010000075.1, forward strand.
GTCCGCCGAGGACTTCACGTCGGAACCCGTCTTCATGCTGAAGCTCAACTGCTTCCACTCGCCCGAGACCGTCGGCAGCGCCGTCGTGGCCAGAACTTTCCCCGTCTGATTCGAGATCAGGCTCACATGCAGGCTCGCCGCGGCGTCGCCCTTGGCGTAGACCGAACCGGTATAGGTTGAGTTGGCCCGCACCGCAACGCCCCACCATCCGCCGTTGCGCAGCGCAAAAGCGTTGTTTGCGTCGGCCTGCTCCACGTTAATCTTCAGGCTTGTCGGAATCGCCGCGCTCGGCCCGGTCGTCTTGTCCAGCGCCGCCGATCCACGCGCCGAACCGTACGGCGTGGAGATCCATCCATCCACACCCGACCAGTCGGAGCGGAAGGTGCGGTTGCGCACCAGTTCGCCGTAGAGGCCGCCCTCGTAGGAGTAGTTGATCTCCTCGGTCATCAATCCATAGAGCGTTGGGCTGACCTTCGCCACTGGCTTTGCCGCGTCAATCGTCAGCGTCGCCTGCGCTCCCGCCATCTGCCCCAACCCAGCGCCCAGCAACACGACGCCACAAACAATCCTGCCCCAGCCCTCAAATCGCATCATATTAGTAGTTTTTTCCTCGTAGAAACAATACCGCACCCGATGCAACTTCGTCACGCCCTACATTGACGAAGATCAGATATTTCCAGCTCCCCCATTCCTGCCGCAGACGAAGATCGAAGTGGTATTTCTGCTGCACTTCGCCGTGATACTCTTTATCGGAAGTCGGAAAGGATCCGTATGCTTCCCGTTTTTGCCGCGCTTTGGTTCGCTTTGCTTCCTGCTCCCACCGCCACCCCACAACCCGCCCCCACGATGATTGCGCAAGCCGACGCTCCAGCCGCGCCCGTTGCGGCTCCGGTCGATCCGGCCAAGGCTGCCCACGCCAACCCCGATGTCAGCGGAAAATATCACGTTGGCGACGGGGTCAAGGCCCCGAAACAGCTCAACAAGGTTGACGTCGCCTACCCCGAAGCGGCGCGCAATCGCAAGATTCAGGGAACGACGACCCTCTCGCTGACGGTCGATGTCAACGGCCGCCCCAACGACGTGCGCATCGTCGAGTCGCTTGCAAAAGTAGTCCCGGAGAAGGATCGCAAGGTCGCGCAAGAACTCGATCAAGAGGCCGTCAGCACCGTGATGAAGTACCAGTACGCGCCAGCCATGTTTCAAGGCAAGCCCGTGCCGGTTGAGATAGAGGTCAAAGTTGGCTTTCAACCTATGACCAGTCTTCCCCAATCCGTCACCAACCCGAACCGCAGTAACTCCTTCACCAAGCCCGCTGCTCCGCACCACTAGAGCGAGCAAAAGCAGATTCCTTCGCTTCGCTACGGAATGACAAACAAATTGGTCTATAGCGATTCCGAAAATGCGCTAGGGTCCAGAGCTTGAGTTTCAGCCGTCTGCTGACGTTTTGATCGGCGACAGCAGGCGGCTGAAGACCTCATTCGAGGCCATGCGTCCGCGAGCGGTCAGACGCAGCAGATCGCCCTCGCGAAGCAGCAATCCCGCCTCTTCGATCTCCGGCAGCGCGGCCAGCGCGGAGAGCAACAATGCTTCACCAAACTCTGTCTGAAGTCGCCGCAGATCGATGCCTCGGTTCAGGCGCAGGCCGAGAAAGATCGATTCCTCGAAGGCTTGTCGCTGGCTGATGCGCTCGACCTGCGGCTCGGCGAAGTACGTCTCCAGATCCTCTGGGTTCGCCCAGCGCACTGCGTTGCACTCCGCGCTATGCCCGCTCTGCACCGCCCCGCGCAGCATCGAGTGCGCGTCGAGTCCGAAGCCGAGATACGGCTCTCGTTGCCAATATTTGAGGTTGTGTCGCGACTCGCGGCCTATGCGAGCGAAGTTGGAGATCTCGTACTGCTCGATGCCCGCCGCGTGGAGCCACTGACAGGCCAGCGCATACCGCTCGGCGGTCTCGTCTTCGCTGGAGACCGCAGTCGCGCTGTAGCGTGAGCCGTCGGCGAGCAACTCACGGCCCAGACGCGAATCCTCGTCGACCTCCAGCATGTAGAGGCTGAGGTGGGGAACCTGACTGGCCAGAGCGACCTCGACAGACTCGCGCCAGCTTGCGGTGGTCTGGTGCGGCAGACCGGCGATCAGGTCTACGTTCAGGTTCTCGACTCCCGCCGCGCGCAGGCGCTCGATCTCCGCGAGGCAGATCGCTCGCGTGTGCAGACGTCCGGTGGCGCGCGCCTCGGCATCGACGAAGGACTGCACCCCAAAGCTGACTCGGTTCATGCCCTGACGCAGCAACGCGTCGAGCGTGGAATCCGTGAGTTGGCCGGGCGCGCACTCGATGGTAATCTCCGCGTGGCGCACGACTTCGAACGCCTTGCACAGCGCGTTGAAGATTCGCTGCGTCTGATCGGCGGAGAGCAGACTGGGCGTTCCTCCGCCGAAGTAGATTGAATCCACGCGCTGCGGCAACTCTCCCGCGAAGGCCGAGGCCCGCGTCTGCGCCGAGGCGATCTCTGCGCAGAGACGCTGGACGTAGCGCTCCATGCGCTCGGCGCTGAAGACTCCCGAGGCGAAGTTGCAGTAGGTACACTTCGCCTTGCAGAACGGGATCGAGATGTAGATGCCGAGCGAATCGTTCACAGAACTGATTCTTTCACGCGAACAGCTCTGCTCACGAGCGCTGCGAGCCACTAGAATTTTTCGGTCATGATGGAGACCATCGTGTAGCGAGCAAAATGCGGGGATTCTTCGCTCCGCTCAGAATGACAATACATTCTTGGTCTATAGCAATCTAGAATCAAAAGAGACGCATGGCAAACGAGAAAAAATCCGACGAAGCATCTGATCTGAAGCGCAAGGACGAGGCGAAGAAGCCCAAGGCTACGCTCTCCGACGACGTGGCGGGCAAGGCCTACGATAGTCGCTTGATGCGGCGACTGCTGACCTATCTGCGCCCGTACAAACTACAGGTCGGCATCGCCGCGCTGGCCATTCTCATCAAGGCGGGAAGCGATGTGGCGGGGCCGTATCTGGTTGCCGTCGCGGTGGACAGCTATATGTCGGCGACTCCTCCGGCGCGAATCTCCTGGCTGGCGCGCATCCTCAATCGCCATCCCATCACGCCGATGCAGGGCATCAGCGAGATCGCCGCAATCTACCTTGCCGCGCTGCTCTTCACTTTTCTGCTGGAGTTGCTACAGACCTATCTGATGCAGTGGACCGGGCAGAAGGTGATGTTCGACATGCGCAGCCAGATCTTCCGCCACCTACAGCGCATGTCTCCCGCCTTCTACGACCGCAATCCGGTTGGGCGGCTGGTCACGCGCGTCACGTCGGACGTGGACGCGCTGAACGAGATGTTCACCAGCGGCGTACTGGCGATCTTCGACAACATCTTTGTGCTGGTCTTCATTGTCGCCATCATGCTGCGGATGAGCTGGCCGCTGGCCTTGCTGACGCTCGCCGTGATTCCGGCGATTCTGTTTGTGACCCGCATCTTTCGTCGCAAGGTTCGCGACAGTTATCGCCGCCAACGCGCGGCGACGGCCCGGATCAACTCCTTCACCCAGGAGTACGTCTCGGGGATGTCGATTGTGCAGCTCTTCAATCGCGAACGGCGCGCCTTCGACGATTTCTCTGCGGTCAACGACGAGAATAAAGTCGCCTGGGGCGACGCCATCACGGCCTATGCCTGGTATTACCCGGTGGTCGAGCTGCTCAGCTCTACCGCCATCGCGATTGTTCTCTGGCGCGGCGGCATCGCGGTGCTGCACAACGTCGCCTTCCTCACTGCGGCACACGCTGCGGGGCTGCATCCAGAGCGCGTTCCCGGCTTCTTCGGCACGGTCACGCTGGGCGTTCTGATCGGCTTCATCCAATATGCGCAGCGATTTTTCCGCCCGATTCAGGATCTCAGCGAGCGGTACAACATTCTGCAAGCCGCAATGGCCGCCAGCGAGCGCGTCTTCAAACTGCTGGACACCGAGCCGGAGATCGTTTCGCCTGCACAGCCGGTTGAGGGCGATGGCGCGGGTTCCATCGAGTTTCGCAACGTCTGGTTCACCTACCAACCTCTCAGCGAAGAGCAGCGTTCCGCGCTCGAACGCCTCAACCGCTCGGGCGCCCCTCATCGCGATATGGGTGAAAGCGCAAGCGGTTCGCCAGCTCAGTCTGCAATCGACGAGTTCCGGGATCCCTCGCTGGCCAGCGTCGAGTGGATTCTGCGCGGCGTCAGCTTTCGCATCGCGGCGGGCGAGACGGCGGCGATTGTGGGCCACACCGGAGCGGGAAAGACCACCATCATCAGCCTGATGATGCGCTTCTACGATATTCAGCACGGCCAGATTCTGGTCGATGGCGTGGACGTTCGCCAGCAGGATCTACAGGCTCTGCGTCGGCGTTTTGGAGTCGTGTTGCAGGATCCCTTCCTGTTTACGGGAACGATCGCCGACAACATTCGTCTGGGCTCGAAGTGGATCACCGACGACCAGCTCCAGTTCGCCGCCGACGAGGTCAACGTGGGCGACTTCATCCGCTCGCTGCCATTCCAGTTTCAGGAGCCGGTGCGCGAACGCGGAGCGACGCTCTCCACCGGGCAGAAGCAGTTGATCGCCTTTGCCCGCGCGCTGGCTCACGCTCCCGCGATTCTGGTTCTGGACGAGGCGACCAGTTCGGTCGATACCGAGACGGAGCATCGCGTCCGTCTGGCGCTGGAGCGCATGATTACAGGAAGAACCTCGGTGCTGATCGCGCATCGCCTCTCCACGGTGCAGCGCGCGGAGGTGATTCTGGTGATGCACAAGGGCCAGCTTCGCGAGCGCGGAACCCATCAGGAACTTCTCGCTCAGCGCGGCCTGTACTACAAGCTCTACCAGTTGCAGTATAAGGATCAGGAGCTTGGCTCGCCGGAGACAGTGGCCGCTTCCAGCGCAGTTGCGGCGACAACTCTGGGGTGAAGTTGGCAGGGCTTGGTGTTCTACTATTAAATAACCGCTTTTTACGGCCAATTGCTTTGGGAGATTTCATGAAGTTTGTGGCAAATGCGGAGATTGCGGCACGGTTCGCGGATCTGCATCCAGCGCTTGACGCGCGTGTGGCGGTGATCGAGGCCAATCGCTGCCTGAACTGTTTCGATGCGCCCTGCATGGGAGCCTGTCCCACACACATCGACGTGCCTCGATTCATTCGCAAGATCGCTTCGGGCAATCTTGCCGGCTCGGCGAAGACGATCCTCGACGCGAATGTTCTGGGCGCAAGTTGCTCGCGCATCTGCCCGGTCGAAGTTCTCTGCGAGGGAGCCTGCGTGCTGCACGGAAAGCACGAGCGTCCGGTGGAGATTGGTCGGCTACAACGCTTCGCCATGGAGAGCTTCTACGACGCGGGCGGCAGGCTCGCACTGCGCCAACGTGCCGAACGCAGCGAGCGCATCGCCTGTATCGGCGCGGGTCCGGCGAGTCTGGCCTGTGCCACAGAGCTTCGCCAACGGGGCTTTGCTGTGCGCGTGATCGACCGCCGCGAGTTGCCCGGCGGGCTGAACACTCATGGCATCGCCGAGTACAAGCTGAGCGCCGCAGACAGTCTGCGCGAGGCGGAGATGGTGCGCGGCCTGGGCGTGGAGTTCGAGATTCGCGAGGTCGATGCAGCGGGACTGGCGCAGATCGAGAGCGAGAACGACGCCGTCTTCCTCGGCGTGGGTCTGGGCGCAATGCATCGTCTCGACATCGCTGGCGCGGCGAAGATTGGCGCGGGCAGGATCATCGACGCGCTGAAGTTTATTGCAGGGTACAAGACCGGTTCGCGGCGGACGGTGGGACGGCGCGTGGTGGTTATTGGCGCAGGAAACACCGCCATCGACGCGGCCTGCGCGGCCAAGCGGCTGGGCGCGGAGTCGGTGACGATCCTCTATCGCCGCCAACGCGAGAATATCTCCGCCTTCGACTCCGAGTACGAACACGCGCTCGGCGAGGGAGTGGAGTTTGTCTGGGCCTCGCAGCCAACGGCTATGGCAGAGACCAGCGACGGGCTTGCGCTATATTGCGTGGCCGTAGCGCAGGACGAGACAGGCAAGCTGATTCCGGTTGTCGGCTCGGAGTTCGACATCGAGTGCGACATGGTGATTCCGGCGATTGGACAATCTCCGCTGATGGAGTTGCTCGCACAGATTCCGGGCCTCACCATGAAGCGCAAGCGCGTGGGGATCGATCGCGCGACCGGGCAGACGGCGAATCCGAAGTACTTTGCGGGAGGCGATTGCGTGAACGGAGGTCGCGAAGTGGTCGATGCCGTGGCCGACGGAAAACGCGCGGCGCGGGGAATTGCAGCGTGGATAGATGGCAAGAGGGTTGCCGCTGCCAGAACAAATGCGGGGATCCTTCGCTGTGCTCAGGATGACAAGCCCGTAGTTGGTGATGACAGTCTCGTTAGTGATGACA
>JARLFY010000019.1 GCA_031296325.1 Acidobacteriaceae bacterium
CCCTTTGGCGGCTCCAGCGCGAGGCCGCCGATGCGGAAGTAGCTGGTCATCATGCGCTGGCCGCTGACGGCCTCGAAGATGCGCAGGATGGCTTCGCGTTCGCGCCAACAGTAAAGGAACATCGTGAGCGCGCCGATGTCCATGGCGTGCGTTCCCAGCCAGACCAGATGCGACTGGATACGCGTAATCTCGTTCAGCAGAACGCGAAGGAGTTGCGCGCGCTCGGGAATCTCCAGTTCCAGCAGCTTTTCAACCGCCAGACAGTAGGCCAAGTTGTTGGTCATCGGGCAGAGATAGTCGATGCGGTCGGTCAGCGGAACAACCTGCTGATAGAACTTCGCCTCGCAGGTCTTCTCGATGCCGGTGTGCAGGTAGCCGATGTCCGGCGCCAGCGCGAGAACCATCTCGCCGTCGATCTCCAGCACCAGACGCAGAACTCCGTGGGTCGAAGGATGCTGCGGCCCCATGTTGAGCACCATCGAATGCTCGCCCGTTCCTGCGTTGCCGTGCAGCTTGGCGTCGGCGATGATGTCTTCCACGCCGGGAGTGATCTTCTCGGGGGCCTTGACGGCCTGCTCGTCCAGAATAGCCATTAGCGGTAGCCCTCCACCGGATAGTCCTTGCGTAGCGGATGGCCCTGCCAATCCTCGGGCATCATGATGCGGGTGAGCCTTGGATGGCCGGTAAAGTTGATTCCGAAGAGGTCAAAGACCTCGCGCTCGTAGAAGTTCGCCGAGGGCCACGCCGCAGTAATCGACGGAACAGTTGCATCGGACGAATCGAGCAGGACGTGCAGCCGTAGCCGCTGTTTCAGGCTGTGCGAGACGATGTGATACGAGAGCTGGAAGCGCGGCTCCTGCGGATACCAATCGACAGCGGTGGCGTCCTCGAAGAAGTTGTAGCCCGCCGCTTTTACGGCCTCACACGCGGCGACGATGTTCTCTCTGGCAACGGTGATGGATAGCTCGTTGCGGTCGAACTTGGCGTCGGCGGCGAGGTCGGCCAGAGCCACGACGGCAGGGTTCTCCGCCATCGCCTCGAATACGGCGGTCTTGCCAGTGATGGCGGTTGCCGGATCGTACATGCTAGAGGTCTCCCTTGTCGTACGACCAGTTCAGAATGCCCTTCTTCCAGACGTAGAAGAGGCCGACGGCGACGAAGCCGATGTAGACCAGCATCTCGTAGAAACCAAACATCCTCGAGCCGGTCAGCGAAGGCAGGCGACGGAAGATGACCGCCCAGGGCAGCATGAAGACCGCTTCCACATCGAAGAGGATGAAGAGCATCGCGACCATATAGAAGCGCACGGAGAATCGGCCGCGCGAGTCGCCGACCGGATTCATACCGCACTCATAGGTGCTCAGCTTGGTGCGCGAGCGTTTGTGCTTGCCGATGAAGTAGGACGCCGCCACCATGCCGACCGCCATGCCGAATGCGGCCACGATCTGCATTGCCAACGGGAGGTAATTCCAGAGGTAAGGGATTGTCTGCATGGCTAGCCTTGACTGTAGAGTTGTACCGGTAAAGTGTCAAGCTATAGGAGCTGATCGAAAGCAATTAAATCGTCTTGCGAGGGAGGAAGTCAGACTTTTTCCAGCGGTCGAAGTCACCGAGGATCGACATGGATTGAGGACAACAAGTCTGCTCCCGTGTGTTGTGGAGCAGCCTTGCTGTTGTCAGAGTTGTTGCGACGATCGTTTTGATCCGCCTCGGCTATTGGATCAGTCGGCCTTTTCTGCACTTCCTGTGACGTTATTTGTTTCGATGACTTGAGAGATGGACTCTTCGCGGAGTTTGGTCTGGATGTTCTCCCAAACGCGGTCGCTGGGGTCGACGACGGGCTGGAAGAGGCTGCGCGCGGTCTCGGCGATGGTCTCCAGATCGCGAACCAGAGCGGCGCAGTCGGGGTGTTTGGCGAGAAACTTCTTCAGGCGCGGATCCTGACTCACCTTGCCGTCACCGTTGGCGAAGAGGTCGGGGAGGACGTTCTCAAACTCCTCGGGCTTGAGGTTGTCGAAGTCGATATTTTCAGACAAGGTCATTTTGCGGACTCCGTGGGCGCGGTTGGCTGGGGTTTGTAGCGGAGCATCTCGCGGAGCTTAAGCCGAGCCTTGTGCAGTTGGGATTTGCTGTTGCCGGTGGAGCAGTCGAGCATGCTGGCAATCTCGTTGTGTTCAAAGCCCTCGACATCGTGCAGGACGAAGACCATGCGATAACCGGGAGGCAGAGCGGCGACGGCGCGTTCCAGAGCTACGCGGTCAACCGAGCCGGTCAGGACTGGGTCGCGGCTTCCGAAGTCGCGCTTGGGGGTGTCATCGTCTCCGGGATTAATGGTTTCGTCGAGGGAGACGAGATTGAGGCCCTTCTTGCGTAGTTGCATGAGAACCAGATTGACGGTGAGGCGATGCAGCCAGGTGGAGAAGGCGCTCTCGCCACGGAAGCTGTTAATCTTGCGGAAGAGGTGAAGAAAGGCGTTCTGGGTCATGTCCTCGGCGGCGCTGACATTGCCCAACATGCGCAGACATATGGTGTAAACGCGTCGCTTGTGCATGTTGTAGAGCTTGGCGAAGGCGTCTGCATCGCCGCGCTTGGCTGCTTCAATCGCTTCGGCCTCGCCAGCAATCGGCTGGTTACGCTGAAAGAGACCGGGATTGGGTCTGGCGGGGGTCACTTGCGTCATCTGGCCTTCGCAGTTCATTGGAGTCGGCTCCGGGAAATCACCCAGGCTTTTGCCTGTTCAGGGTAATACATTTTGGGGATTCGCAACTGTGAATTCGATGCAGAAGAGGTGGAAAGGGTTGTTTCGCAGGACATGCGGCCAGAGCATTCTGGGGAATGGCGCAGAGTGTTGTGGGATGAAGGGAAAGCAGATTCCTTCGCTTCGCTACGGAATGACAAACAGTCGCTACGGAATGACAAACAGCCGCTACGGAAGGACAAACAATCGCTATTGTCCTGTCTCTGGAATTCGCGGCAGAGATTCCCTTGGGGGCTAAAGCTCGGCTGATGATAGATGGTTTACGGCGGGACTAAAGTCCCGCCCTTTCAAGGCAGAGACTTGCGCAGAGCTTTTCTAAGCTCCGATGAAGCGGGCGTAGAGGGAGCGGGCCTGAGCAATGTCGGTGGTACCCTGCACGATGGCGCGACCGTCGGCAAAGACGGTGAGGGTGTGAGTGCCGCGACGGAAGCGGAGCAGGAGATCGTTCGAGCGGAGATCTACAATCTCGGCGTGGGATTCGAGACGGGCGCGCAGAGCGGCGAAGTCGACTGGGCGGTGGTGTTCGTGGATTTGAACAGAGTCTCGTCCGCAGAGCGTGATGTGGGCGCGATTCTCCCCGGCGAGGTGGGTGAAGATGCGCTGGCCGCAGACCTCGCACTCCGGGCGCGGAGTCCCGGTGGCGATCTCGGAGTGGTCGATCTTTCCTGCGCCGATGGGATTCCACAGGTCGAAGGAGACCAGGGTGCGGCGCATCAGGTTGGCTTGGCCGGTGAGAAACTTCAGCGTCTCGGTGACCTGAATGGAGGCGGCCAGATTGACTGCGGTGGAGAGGATTCCGGCGGTGTCGCAGGTCTCGACGTTGCCGGTGGGGGGCTTGGGGAAGATGCAGGCGAGGCAGGCCGTGGGCGGTACAGGTTCGAGGTTCGAGGCTTGAGGCTCAAAAGAGACGGGCAGGATGTTCATGGTGGCGGCATAAGCGCCGATGGCGGCGGCGTAGATCCAGGGAAGGCCGCGCTGCACGGCAAAGTCATTGATAAGATAGCGAGTCTCGAAGTTGTCAGTGGCGTCCAGAACGATCTGGACGCTGGATGGGATCAGGTCGGCGATGTTGCTGGGCGTCAGATCGGCGATGCGAGGCTGGACGGTGACTCCGGAGTTGAACTGGGCGATGTGGCGACGCGCGGCTTCGGCCTTGGGCAGAGTCTCGCGGGCGTCGGCCTCGTCGAAGAGGACCTGCCGTTGCAGGTTGGAGGACTCGACGAAGTCGCGGTCGATCAGGGTCAGCGTACCGACTCCGGCGCGGGCGAGCAGAGAGGCTGAGGCCGCTCCCATCGCTCCGCAGCCGACGATGGCAACGTGCGATGTGGCCAGTTGCTGCTGACCAATGGCGCGGATGCCGGGGAAGAGAACCTGACGCGAGTAGCGGTCGGCGTCGGAGATCGAGTCGGCTGGAAGGAAGCTATTTTTGTGCGAGGTTGCAGCTTGCGCCTCGGCGCATTCGTTTAAATGCATCGTTCTTCGTAGTATAGGGAATTGTGTAGGAGAGTTCATCCGGGCTGGCGTTGAATGGTTTTCTGGCATGCAAGGCTGGATGAAGGTTTCGCTACAGGGACAGCGGAATGGTTAGGATTTATTGAGGCATAGGGAGGCTTTGTTGCGCGTTTGGCTCGAAAGATCGACGGCGTGGGTGAGCGGATGTTGCGCGCGCCTGCTTGCCTGCACCCTTGTGCTTGCATGGGCGGGGAGTTCTGTGGGGCAGAGTGCAACGCCATTGCCAACTGCAAAGTCAGCCGCAACGCCAGTTTTGAATTTAATTGCAGCGGAAGACTCAAGCTCAACAACAGCGACAGATTCGAGTTCAACTGAAAATTCATCTGCAACGCAACCGGCGGAGGCTAAAGCTAGTCTCTCGACGTGGAAGGGGCTGCGGGTTGTTGCGGTGGAGTTCGAGGGAGTGACATTTGCAGCGGGGAATCCTCTGCCGGGATTGCTGGAGCAGAAGGCGGGCGTGGCACTGGAGCCAGCGAAGGTGGAGGCCAGTCTGCGGCGACTCTTCGCCAGCGGGAGGTATCGCAACATTCGCGTGGAGGGAGTACGCGAGGGCGATGCGGTCAGGCTGATCTTTGTGGGCGTGTCGCGCTACTTCGTTGGGCGAGTCTCGATTGCTGGCGTGAAGGACGAGCGGCTTGCGTCGCTGCTGGAGTCTGCGACGAAGTTGCAGCCCGGAATGAACTTTACCGATGCAATGATTTCGACGGCGACCGAGGGAGTGCGTCAGTCGCTGGCCAGCAATGGCTACTTCGAGCCGGTGATTACGCCGAAGACGACGGTTGATGAGGCGGGCGATCAGGTCAATGTGGAGTACATGGTGCAGGTGGGGCCGCAGGCTCATGTGGGGCTGATTTCAGTGGAGGGCAAGGATCCCGGCCTGACGGTCGACGAGATTCGCAAGAAGGGAAAGATGAAGCAGGGCGCCAAGGTGACGCGCGAGACCACCAGCAACGCGTTGACAAGGGTGCGCGCCCAGTATGAGAAGCGGGATCGACTGGAAGCGACGACCTCGTTGCGGACGCAGACCTACAACGCGGCGCGCAAGCAGGTGGACTACAGCTTTACTGCAAACCAAGGGCCTCTGGTGAAGGTGGAAGTGGTCGGCGCAAAGTTTTCTCAGGGCCGGATGAAGCTACTGATTCCGATCTACGAAGAAGGGACGATCGACAACGATCTGCTGAACGAGGGTGCCTTCAACATAAAGGACTTCCTGTATCAGGAGGGATACTTCGACGCGACGGTTTCGGTGCGAGTTATGGGCGCGGATACGGCTTCGGAGAGCGTGATCTACACGGTTGATAAAGGTAGAAAGCGCAAGGTTGGATCGGTGACAATTGTGGGCAACCACTACTTCGATACGGATCTGTTGAAGGAGCGGATGCGGGTGCAAAAGGCGGACATGTATCTGCGCAATGGTCGCTACTCACCGGCGCTGATGAAGGCGGATGGAGAGTCGATTGAGGCGCTGTATCGCGCGAATGGATTTGATAAAGCTACGATTTCGACCTCTACCAAGGACATTGATACTTCGAAGACGGGAAAGAAGCTGAAGGTCGGCGAGATCGCCGTGTTTGTTACGGTGTTCGAGGGGACGCAGCAGAAGTTTGGCGCAGTGACGCTGGCCGGGGTGGACCAGAGCAGAGCGCAGGAGGTCAAAGCGCTGCTGAACGCGCAGGCGGGGCAGCCCTATTCGCTGATTACGCTCTCCGGCGATCGCGATGCGATTCTGAGCTACTACCTGAGCCACGGATTCGAGCAGGCGCGCGTCGAGGTGAGGCAGCAGACGGAGGGCGCAGAAAAGACCGATGTAACGTTGAGCGTTACAGAGGGCGAGCCGGTGAGCATCGACCGCGTGTTGGAGTCGGGGATCGTGCATACGAGGCCAAAGGTTGTGGCGCGACAGGTGACGTTTCATGCGGGCGATCCGCTGGATCAGAGCGCTCTGCTCGATACCCAGCGAAGACTCTATGGACTGGCGTTGTTCAACGAGGTGACGACGGCGGTGCAGAATCCCGACGGCGATGCTCCGACCAAGAATGTTCTGTTGCAGTTGAACGAGGCGCGGCGCTGGAATGTGACCTACGGCTTCGGAATGGAGGCTGAGTCGGGGACGCCGCAGAATGGAACAATCAATCCAGCGTCTGCGATTCTATTGGGGCTTTCGCCGACGGCGACTTATTCGCAGAACGGCAAAACCGGCGTCAGTCCGCGCATCTCGCTCGATGTGAGCCGGATCAATCTTCGCGGCTCGGACAACTCGCTGACGGTGCATACGTCCTACGGATTGCTGGAGGAGGTGGCCAACATGACGCTGCTGAACCCGCACTTCTTTGGCAAAGAGAATCTGTCGGACAGCATCTCGGGCGGCTACTCGAATGTGCAGAATATCTCGACCTTTCAGGCCTCGACCTTGCAGGCCGACTATCGCATTACGCAGAAGGTGCGGCGCGCCGACACGTTCATCTACAACTTCGAGTTTCGTCGTGTGGCCGTGAATCCGGCGACGTTGCAGGTGTCGGCGAACCTGATTCCGCAGCTCTCTGAGCCGGTGCGTGTGGGTGGGCCGGGGATTACCTGGTTTCACGATAAACGCGATCCGGGGCCGCTGGATGCGACCAAGGGATCGTATACCTCGGTGCAGGATTTCTTTGCTTCGTCGAAGTTTGGCTCGGAGGCGAACTTCAATCGCGCCGATCTGACGAACTCGACGTACTACGCCTTTGGCAAGCATAAGTATGTGTTGGCTCGCAGTACTCGACTGGGCTTCGAGACCAGTTTCGGGGCGAATCCGAACGTGGGCAGCGCATCGTGTGCGACGAACTATCAGCCGTCGTTGCCGTCAGGAAGCGCGACGGTCAACCTGCTGGAGACCAATGCGAGTTGCAACGCCGTTCCTCTGCCAGAGCGTTTATATGCAGGCGGAGCAACGTCGGATCGTGGATTTGCGATCAACGGCGCAGGGCCGCGCGACTTGCAGACGGGCTATCCGGTGGGAGGCAACGGCGTCTTTGTCAACAGCACGGAACTGCGTTTGCCTGCGGCAACGCTGCCCTATCTGGGCGATAGTCTGAGCTTTGTCGCCTTTCACGATATGGGCAATGTCTTCGCGCATGTCTCGGATATGTTTCCCAGCATTCAGCATTTTCGCCAGCCGAATCAGCAGAGCTGTGCGAATGTTTCAAACTCCTTCGGAACGTGTAACTTTAACTATTTCTCCCACGTCGTTGGTCTGGGCGCGCGCTACAAGACGCCGGTTGGGCCGATTCGTCTGGACTTTAGCTACAACCTCAATCCGCCGGTATACCCCGTGATCTATGACTTCAACGGAGCTGCGCCGTATGAGGGGCAGGCCAGCCACTTCAACTTCTTCTTCAGCATCGGACAGGCATTCTGACAGATGAGCATATACGGATACAGAGCGATGAATGGAGCGAGCGGACGATTTCTACTGGCGTCGGCGACTATGCTTGCGTTCGTATTCTCGTGCGAAGTGGGCCGTGCGCAGCAGGGAACTACAAAAGCGTCTGCATCTGCCGGGACGTCTGCGTCGAACGCGCAGCAGCGGGTGGTGATGGATCGCGTGGTCGCGGTGGTCAATGGCGATCTGATTCTACAGAGCGACCTTGATGAAGAGACGCGGATGGCGGCCTTTCAGCCCTTCGACGATCGGACGCCAGCGACGCAGGAGAAGTTGATCGAGCGACTGATTGATCGCACCCTGATCCTGCAACAGATTCGCCAGCAGCCGCAGGTTGCGATCAACGAGGCTCAGTTGGATGCGGAGTTGGCGGCGTTACGCAAGAACATTCCGCAGTGCGTGGCGTACCATTGCGCGACCGACGCGGGTTGGGAGAAGTTCGTCGAGGCGCAGGGCTTTACGCTGGCAGAACTGCGCGATCGCTGGCGGCAGCGCATGCAGGTTCTGCGCTTTGTGGAAGAGCGTTTCCGCATGGGGATTCGCATCTCGCAGCCCGAGATCGACGCGTACTACGCGAAGCTGATTACTGAATATCGCGCGGAGAAGGTTACGCCGCCAGCAGAGGATACGATTGCCGATCGCATTCAGGAGATTCTGCTACAGCAGCAGGTGGACAGGCTGCTCGATGACTGGTTGACCTCGCTGCGCGCAGAGGGCAGCGTGAAGATCGTGAAGCCCGGGGAGGAACTGCCATGAGCGCAGACGAGAAGCTGCCCGGAGACGAGAAGCCGCCAGTTCCAGAGAAGAAGCATTCTGCGGAGAAGCTCACTGCGGCGGCGGCGGACAAGCTGATTGCCGTGGAGGATTCGCTGCTGAAGGCCGTGCATTCTGCCGCAGCGACGGTGAAGCGGCGCAGTCTGGCGTGGCACATTACGCGGGCGGGAGCGTGGTGTCTGGGAGGCGCGCTGGCGCTGCTGATTCTGCTACTGAGCGCGATAACCTGGTACACCACGACGGCAAATTTTCAGCAACGCGTAAGCCGCGAGATCGTCACTGTGCTGAGCGATGCGACCGGGGGACGAGTGGAGGTGCGCGGCGTTCACTTCTGGCTGTGGCGGCTGAAGATTGAGGTCGATGGGCTGGTGATCCACGGGCTGGAGCCAGCAGGGCAAGCTCCGTATCTTGCGGCGGAGAAGATTCAGGTGCGGGTCGGCATTTCCAGCTTCTTCTCCCACGCTTCGGGCAGGGGACTGCGCGCGCATGTGGGACTGAAGCTGCTGCGCGTGGAGCGGCCTCAAGTGCATCTGATGGTGGACAAGGACGGCAAGACGAACGTGCCTTCGCCGAAGCATCCGTCGGCGAGCAAACCGCCGGTGGTCGACACCCTGCTTGACCTGCGAGCCAAAGAAGTTGCTCTGGTTGACGGCGTGGCTCTGGTCAATGATCGCGCGATTCCGTTCAATATGGCGGCGCGGAATCTGGGCGCGGAGGTGCGCTATCTGCGCGCAACGGATCGCTATGGAATCACGCTGGGGCTGAACGATCTGCGGACGAAGATGGGAGCGCAGCCAGAGGCGCGTTCCAGGCTGAATCTCGATGCCGAGTTGGGACGCGACGCCGCAGTGGTAAAGGCGCTGGAGTTCGATACGGGCGCGTCTTCGGCTCTGCATGTGACCGGCTCGTTGGCCCACTTCGCACAGCCGCAGTGGCAGGTCGCCGTGAGTGGAACGGTTGAGTTGAAGCAGATCACCGTGCTGACGGCGGTCGAGGGATTTACGGGAGGATCGGCGGATCTCTCGCTGATCGGGCATAGCTGCGTCGTCGCTCCGATGGCGAAGCAGGCCGCAAAGCCGCGCTTCTGGCAGCGAAAACGAACCGGGACGAATGCGAAGTCCTCTGCGCCGACGCAGGTTGCGGTCGATCCCGAGTGCCGGTCGGGCTATCTGTTGATGGGCAGCGCGAAGCTGCACAAGGCGGGCTACGTCAACGAGTACGTGATTCTACACGATATAGACGGCAGCTCGAAGATTCATATTACGCCGAGTGAGTTGCTGCTCTCGGAGATGAACGGATTCTTGCAGGGTGGCGGCAGTGCGACGGGCGATCTGCGATTTGCGGACTGGCTGGGCAGCTCGGCTCATGCCTACCTGAACGCAAACGTGACGCGGATTCCGCTGCGCACCATCATGGAGACGACCGAGACCGGGGGCTATGGCGACCTGGGCTTCGACACCGCCGTCACTGGGCCGGTGAAGGTGGAGTGGGGCGGAGGAAATCCCGACGATGTTGCCGCCACGGTGATCGTCGATGGACAACTCCAACTCCAGCCGACGGGAGTAGTTCGTCAGGGCGCGCTGAATAATGTTCCCGTGAGCGGCACGGCGGATGCGCGTTACGAGGGAAAGCATGAGACGGTCGATATTCGCCATGCATCGTTCGTGACGCCGGGTTCCACAACCAACGCAACCGGGACTCTAGGCGTCAACGAGGGCGATGCGTTGACCGCGCTCAAGGTGGATCTTGCCGTGGGCGATCTCGGCGAGTTTGACCAACTGCTCCAGACGCTGGGATTCAACGCGAATGGAAAGAAGGGCAGGGCGGCGATTCCGCTGCAACTGCACGGCGGGGTGAACTTTCATGGCACGGCCTCGGGGCCGGTGGCGGATCTGGATGTGAAGGGGCATGTGCAAGGTTCGCAGATCGAGGTGAAGCTAGGCTCGGATCTTGGACTTGGCACGGATACGCTGGTGGACTCGCTGGTGGGCGATGCGGAGTACTCCTACAACGAGGGGCTGGTGATTACGGACGCGACGCTGCATCGCGGGGCCTCGGTAATGACGGTGGCGGGGAATATGCGCCCGAGCCGGGTGATCCTGCGGAATGGGACGGCGCATCGCAAGGATGTGGTGGACTATCTGTGGGACGGCGGAACGAGCATCGACGCAACGGTGAAGCTGGCCAACGCGGAGGTCTCCGACGTTTTGCAGATGGTGGGCGATCAGCAGAAGATTCCGTTGACGGGAAAGATTGCTGCGAGTGCGCAGATCGGCGGAACGCTGGCGAATCTGGAGGCAACGGGGAAGCTCGCGCTGTCGAATGGAACAGCCTATGGCGAGCCGTATAACTCCGCAGCCGCCGACATATCCGTGCATGGACAGGAGATTGACGCGGCCAAAGCCGTGCTGCTGTTGCATGGCGCGCGCATTGCAGGGCAGGGTGGATTCGACATGCAGACGAAGCATCTGCAGGGACACCTTGAGGGCGACAATCTGGTGCTGTCGAAGTTTCAGACCTTTGCCAAGACCAGTCCCAACGCCGATGGAACGCTGACCCTGATTGCCGACGCCAATGGCTCGTTGGAGCAGCCGGGGTTGAAGGCTACGGCGAAGCTGGTTGGCGTAACTCTGGGCGGCAAGGCTCTGGGCGATCTCGCGGCCGAGGCGCATAGCGTGGGCAGCGAGCTGTTCTATTCTGCGCAGTCGCGGCTGATCGGAGCGAAGGTCGATGCGTCCGGCGTGACGCAGTTGACCGGCAATTACCAGACGCAGAATCGGCTGGCGTTCTCCGGCTTCGATGTAGGCACGGCGCTGGCACTCTTCGCTCCGGGCAGCATCAAGGCGCAGTCGTCGATCAGCGGCGTAGTGACGATGAGCGGCCCGCTGAAGACTCCGGTGAAGCTGAGCGGAGCGGCGGAGTTGAACGACTTCGACGTGAAGTTGGAGGGCATCGAACTGAAGGCCGCCGAACCGCTCCGCGTCAGCTTGAAGGACGGCATTGCAACGCTGGAGCGGGTTCACATCGTCGGCCAGGACACCAACATTCAGGCCAGCGGAACGGTGCAGGCCTTCGGCGCTACCGATCCGTTGGGCGGCAAGTTGAACATGCGCTCCAGCGGAAACGTCAGCGTGGCGATTGCACACCTCTTCGATCCGGATATTCTGTCGAACGGCAAGGTCGAGTTCACCGTGGCTGCGGGAGGGCGAATGGCCAAGCCTTCGCTGACTGGCAGGGTCAAGTTCGATCAGGTGAACCTTGCGATGGAAGGGATTCCCAACGGGCTAAGCTCGGTGAACGGTACGCTGGTCTTCAACGAAGATCGCCTGGAGGTCGAGAATCTGACCGCAATGACCGGCGGAGGACAGTTGAAGATCGGCGGCTTCCTGACCTATCGCAACGGTCTCTACGCCGATCTGACGGCGACCGGCGATGTGGTGCGCGTACGAGTCAGCGGACTCAGCGCGACGGGCAATACCAGCCTGCGTCTACAGGGCGGATTGCAGAATATGCTGCTCAGCGGCAACGTTCTGGTGACGCGCTTCGGCATAGGTCCGGAAGTTGACTTTGCGGCCTTCGCCTCGGCGGGCGGAGTCAGTTCGCCGCCGGATCCGAGCGCCGCGTCGAACAAGATTCGTCTCGACGTGCATGTGACTAGTTCGCCGCAACTCGACTTTCAAAATACCTACGCAAAGCTGGCGGGTACAGCCGACCTAACCGTGCGCGGCACCGTCGCTGTGCCGACCATCTTGGGGCGCATTCAGATCACTGACGGCAGTGCGACCTTTGCCGGAACCAAGTATCAGCTGCAACGCGGCAGCATCTACTTCAGCAATCCGGTGCGCATTGATCCGACGATTGATGTGAACGCCACGGCGCATGTGGAGACCTACGACATTACGGTCGGCCTGCAAGGCACCATGAGCAACCTGAAGTCGTCCTATCGCTCCGAGCCTCCGCTAAGCGAGGCGGACATCTTCGCCCTGTTGGCGCTGGGACGCACGCAGGAAGAGGCGCAGATCTTTCAGGAGCAGCAGATGCAGGGCAGCGCCAATCCGACCACCAGCGCGTTGCTGGGAGGCGCGCTGAACGAGACGGTAGGCAGTCGCATCGGCAAGCTCTTCGGCGGGGGAAGCGTGAAGATCGATCCCGCCTTTGTGGGCACGCTGGGCAACTCGTCGGCGCGAATCACGGTGCAACAGCAGATCTCGCGCCAACTCTTGATGACCTATGCGACCAACGTGAACTATACGGCGCAGCAACTGATCCAGGCGCAGTACGACATCACCCCCAACCAGTCGATCGTGCTGACGCGCGATGAGTCCGGCGTTTACAGCGTGGTATACAAAATTCGTAAGCGCTATCGCTAGTGTATTTACACGGTTACTGTAATACAGAATGAAATTGTCATTCTGCGCGGAGCGAAGAATCCCCGTATTTTGCTCGCAGCGCGAACCTCTGCACCATAGCTGAAAATACCTAAGTAAGCTCTGTATCTGTCGCTTATCCGTCTTTTCCTTATCCCCCTTGATCTGTGCTTCTATCCGCGTCATCCGTGTTAATCTTTTCTTTCTTTGCGATATTTCAAGCGTTCAGTCGCAGGTTTTGCGTCGAAAACGTGGGTTTTGTGCGGGGTGGCTATCTTGAGACTGCTGGACGCAGTATTCTATTGACGTGAGCATTGATACGATTCAAGTCCAGCTTCCTGATGGGTCCCTGCGCGAGGTTGCGCGTGGGACGACTGCCCTAGATATAGCCAACAGCATCTCGCCGCGGCTTGCCGCCGTCGTCGCGGTGGCTCGCGTTCGTCCGCTGAGCCTCACCCGTGCCGGGGAAACGGTCACAAACGCGGCTGACTCTGCCGCTGATGCAACCTCGGAAGACGCGATGTACAGCGCAACCGGGGCCAGCGAAGATGGCTCGCGACTGGTCGATCTTACCGCGCCGATTAATGAGGACGTAGAGCTTTGGTTGTTGAAGGAGTCCGACGAGTCAGTGCTGCGTGTGCTGCGTCACTCCGCCGCGCACGTCATGGCGACGGCGATTCTGGAGCTTTTTCCCGAGACCAAGCTGGGCCACGGTCCGGCGACCGACAGCGGTTTCTTCTACGATGTCTATCGCGCGACGCCGTTCACCGAGGCCGACTTGGCTGCGATTGAGGCGAAGATGGCCGAAGTCGTTGCTCGCGACGAACCCTTCGTTCGCGTGGAAGAGACGCGCGATCAGGGCCTCGCCGAGTACGCCGCTGCGGGCGAATTCATGAAGTTGCACTTCATCGAGAAGTTCACCAAGCCGGGCGACGCCATCTCGCTGTACAAAAATGGCGGTTTCACTGACTTCTGTCGCGGGCCGCATCTTCCCTCGACCGGCCGCGTCAAGGCCTTCAAGATCACCTCCATCGCCGGAGCCTACTGGCTGGGCGACGAGAAGAATCAGCAGTTGCAGCGCATCTACGGAACGGCCTTCTTCAACGCCAAGGATCTCGACGCGCACTTCAAGCGGCTGGAAGAGATCAAGGCGCGCGACCACCGCGTACTGGGCAAGCAACTCGACCTGTTCAGCATTCAGGAGGTCGCTGGCGCAGGCCTCATCTTCTGGCATCCCAAGGGCGGCCTCATCCGCAAGACGATGGAAGACTGGATGCGCGACGAGTGTATTCGCCGCGGCTATCTGCTGGTCTACACGCCGCACATCATGCGTCGCGAGTTGTGGAAGATCAGCGGCCACGAGGGCTACTACAGCGAGAACATGTACCCGCCGATGGAGTTGGACGACGCCGAGTATCGCCTGAAGCCGATGAACTGCCCCGGCCACATCCTGATCTACAAGAACAGCCCGCGCAGCTATCGCGATCTGCCGCAGCGCTACGCCGAGTTGGGCAACGTCTACCGCTACGAGCGCAGTGGCACGATGCACGGCCTGCTGCGTGTGCGTGGATTTACCCAGGACGACGCACATATCTTCTGCACCCCCGGACAGATCGAGGACGAGGTTGTCGCCTGCATCGACTTCGCGCAATCGGTGCTGAATACCTTTGGCTTTAAAGAGTTCAAGGTCGAGCTTTCAACCTGGGATCCGGCCAAGCCGAGCGACTACACCGGCTCTGCCGACAACTGGCAGAAGGCCATCGACTCGTTGAAGCACGCGCTCGAACGCCGCGCCATTCCGTATCGCACTATCCCCGGAGAGGCCGCGTTTTATGGGCCGAAGATCGACATCAAGCTCGTCGATGTGCTGGGTCGCATGTGGCAGCTCTCTACCGTGCAGTTCGACTTCAACCTGCCCGCGCGCTTCGAGCTGGAGTACAAGGGCGAGGACGGCGAGATGCACCAGCCCGTGATGGTTCACCGCGCGTTGTTCGGCTCGGTGGAACGCTTCTTCGGCGTGCTCATTGAGCACTACGCCGGAGCGTTTCCGTTCTGGCTCGCGCCAGTGCAGATCGGTCTGGTGCCAATCAGCGAGAAGCATCTGGCCTACGCCGAGAGCGTCAAGGTAAAGCTGGAAGCCGCGGGCTTGCGTGTAGAACTCGACGCACGCAACGAGAAGATGAACGCGAAGATCCGCGACTTTGGCCTGCAAAAGGTTCCGTTCATCCTCATCATGGGCGACAAGGAAGCCGCCAGCGAGAGCGTCAGCGTCCGCACAAGAGGCAAGGGAGACGAGGGCAGCGTCGAACTGACAGCGTTCCTCGCGCGCGCTCTGGAACTATCCAACACCCGCGCCGTTGCCCTGTAATAAAAGCGCTATACCGCCGCCGGAGACTCACCTTTGATGTGAGTCTCCGGCGGTGAGCCAGTGGAGCGCATTGGCCAGAAAGCGAGCCTGTAGAACCGGGTGCATCTCTGGCAAGCGATGATAGAGAACCTTGCCTGCGCCGAGCTTGGTGGTAAAGGTTCCTGCGCCGATGAGCCGAGAGTGGTCGCGCGAGTAGGCGGCGATGATCTCGACCTCGGGGCCGTTCGGCGCGCGGTCTACCAACAGACCGTTGGCCTCGCGGCCCTTCACCTGATAGTGAATCCCCATCGCCTGATCGACGGGAAGCCCATCGTAGACCGTGTGTTTGCGCACGAAGTGCCAGTTGCCCATCCACGGCGCGCGGGTGTCGCCAACCGTTCCGTTGTAGGTGAAGGCCCCGGCTGCGGCGAGTTGTTTGGCCACGCCGTCGGAGAGCGAATCGACCTGCGGAATCGCCAGCAGCGGCGTTCCGGCGCGGACGGCGTCGAGGATTCCATCGGCCAAAACGCCTACCTGCGCCGTCTTCTGCATCGCTCCGACGACGGTGGCTGGCTGCGCTTCCAGGCCGGTTGTGTCGCCCGCGCTCTGTTTGGTGGAGACGCCTGCGACGATGCCGGAGGAGATGATGGCGTCATACTTCTCGCCGGGTTTGAAGTCGACGATCTCCTGACACGAATCGTTGCCCAGCGCCGCAATCTGCTTGCGTAGCGATGCGGAGATGCCGGAGACTGCGATCCGCATGTGCCGTTGGCATTCCACGTTTCGATCCGGCAGAGCCGCGACCCAAATCTCTTTGGTCTGCGTGGCGAGCGGCGCGGAGCTGAGCGCGAACTTGAAGCGATACAGGCCGACCTCGTCGAGTGGCGGCGTGACGAATGCCTCTTTGACGAGGTAGGAGAAGACGTCGGGCGTCTGCGCGGGGGCAGGGAACTCGCCAAGCGCAAGGCGCTTGCCCGAAGGCGTTACGGCGGTGAAGGTGAGTGTGCCAGTGGCGGGCTTTGACGTGTCGTTGAGCAGAAAGAGGTCGAAGGTCGCGGGCTTGCCTTGAGCGGTACACACGGAGCGCTGCTTGGCGACGGGGCGCACCGGCATGAGCGCGCCTGTGATGGGCGCGGGGTCGGATTTGAAGTTGCGCAGGTTGTCGACGATGCCGGAGTGGTTCTCGATCGACGTGGATTCCCAGCCGGAGATGGCGCAGAAGTCTAGGTCGTCCGAGATGCGCGCGTTCTCCATGTAGTTCTGCCAGGTGCCATAGCACTTCTTGCCCAGCGAGAGCCAGAGTTGCTCGGTGGCGGGGAAGGCGGCACGGAATCCCCAGCGGTCGAGAAACTTGTCGTAGGCCGCCAGAATCTCGCGGTGGTCGGCGAGGTCGTAGCTGCGGTTGGCGGGCTGGTTACCGAGACCTGTGCCGCGCGGGTCGGCGTACTGGTGCAGCATCAGCGAATGGTTGTCGGGCACGGCGCAGCCCTCCATCTCGCCGAACTCGCTGATGGCTTTGTGTTCGGGAGACTTGAAGGTGAACTCGGTCGGCGACTTGTAGAACTCGTCGTACCACTGGTCGCCCGCGCCCTGATGCTGATTCCACCAGCCTCCCCACGGCTCTTCGTCGCTGCGATGCAGCTTGTCGTTGTACGGCTCGAACCACGCCTGCGCGGCTCCGCGTGCGACGAAGCCGTCGTTGAGTACGATGCAACGGCTAGGGTCTTCGGCGCGCATGGCTTCGAGGATGGCGATGGTGTCGGGATTCTTCAGGTCCGCGCCAATCTCGTTTTGCAGGCAGTATTCGATGACCGAGGGATGCGAGCGGAAGGCCTTGACCATCTCCACGCACTTGGTGAACATATATCGCTTGGCAAATATGTCGGCGGGGTCGGTGGGCTTTTCCATCACGATGCCGGCGGCGTTGGCCTCGGCGGCCGAGGGCAGCTTGCCGATGGCCATCTTGCCCGCGCCCGGCTCCATGTAACGCAGCAGTCCGAGGCGGTCGTGCGCGCGCACAACGTCCTCCTTAGCCAGATTGCGATGGAAGTTGAGGCAGTTCAAGCCCAGCTTCTGCGCCTGCGTTACTTCTTTTTCGGCAAGCTCCGGCGTGGGCCACATCCCGTTGATGCCCCAGTATCCCCAGGAGATCGCGGTATAAATCTTTGTGCGACGGCCATTCAAACGGAAGATCGCATTCGACCCAACGCCCTCCGGCGCAAACCAGCGGAAGCCGAAGGGAATGGCGCGGCTGTCCGTGCTCCCATCGGAGGCCTTCCAAGTCAATATAAGGTGATACACCTTTGGCCCGTTCAACTCCCATAGCGATGCATCCCGCACAGTGAAATGATACGGAAGGGCCCATGGGGTCAAGACAGATCGCTTGGGCAAGCGCTCAAAGTTCTCCTGGTTGACCTTTTGCTGCTCTTTGGAAGTGGCTATTTCGGTGACACCCAAAGCAACCTGCTCGTCCCAGCTCTTCAGGCTTGTCTGTGTCTCTGGGTCTATGACATTAAAGTGCATGGTTCCAGTTGGAGCTGGAATGGTTGAACGGCTATATTGCTCAATACGAAAGAATGCCGTTGCCGTTCGTGGATCAGATGTATTTAAGACCCATGCTTCCTTGATGCGATCCGTCTTATGTGCGGAGATTGTCATGCCACGATCCAGCCCGCCGAAGCCGTGGGAGCGGTAGAGTTTGACTGCGCCCCACTGGGCGTTGAGGCCGTCGACCCAGTCGTAG
>JARLFY010000020.1 GCA_031296325.1 Acidobacteriaceae bacterium
CTGAGCTAGGAGCAACCGTTCGGCTCTCTGGCCTTGGGATTGTGCCACGACCCGCCCGGGCCAAGCAGGGCTTCGGC
Source organism: Acidobacteriaceae bacterium (assembly GCA_031296325.1). Taxonomy (GTDB): domain Bacteria; phylum Acidobacteriota; class Terriglobia; order Terriglobales; family Acidobacteriaceae; genus Edaphobacter. Next base: position 78 of record JARLFY010000020.1, read on the forward strand.
CTCCTTCGGCCCCCAGCTTCCGCGTGGATAAGAGTGCGCCGGACCGTGATTCTTCAGCACGGGATCGACCACGGCCCAGGCTGCCTCCACTGCATCCTGACGGGTGAACAGGGCGCCGTCGCCAGCCATTGCCGCAGCCAGCAGCCGCTCGTAGGGAGCCTCCTGCCCCACCAGCTCCTCGCACAGAAACAGCTCGCGCTGCTCCCCGACGAACTCCTTGCCCACAGACTTGACCCGCGTTGCCAGAGCGATTGAAGCGTCCGGCGAGAGGCGGAAGCGCAGATAGTTGGCGCGTCCACCGAGCGGGGCAGAGTCCTCGAAGAGTCTCTGCGGAGCGGGCTTCAACTCCACCAGAACCTCGGTGGCCGTCGCCTTCAGGTACTTGCCGGAGCGCAGAATCCAAGGCACGTCGGCCCATCGCCACGAGTCAATGTACAGCCGCAGGGCGCAGTAGGTCTCTACGTCGGAGTGCGCTGGAACGTCCTTCTCCGCGCGATAGCCCTCGTACTGGCCGCGAACGACGTCTTCCGGTCTGAGCGGGCGTATCGCCTCGAAGACCTTGGCTTTCTCCGCCTGCACCGCGCCGTAGTTGCGCGTGGCCGGAGCCTCCATCGCAAGCAGCGCCACGATCTGGAAGAGATGGTTCTCGACGACATCGCGCAGGCATCCGGCGGTCTCGTAGAAGGCTCCGCGATTCTTCACCCCGAAGTCCTCCGCCATGGTGATCTGCACGCTGGCGACGTAGTTGCGATTCCAGATCGGCTCCAGAAAGGAGTTGGCGAAGCGGTAGTAAAGAATGTTCATGATCGCCTCCTTGCCCAGGAAGTGGTCGATGCGGAAGATCGCGTCCTCAGGGAAGGCCTCGTGCGCCTCGCGGTTCAACTCCACCGCCGACTCCAGATCGCGACCAAAGGGTTTCTCCACAATCACGCGCCCGTCCTTGGCCAACCCCGCCTCGCCCAGCCCTCGGATGACCGTCTCGAACAGAGCCGGAGGAATCGCCAGATAAAACGCCGGACGTTGCGCTTCGCCCAGAGCCTGCTTGATCGACGTATACGTCGCCGAATCCTGATAATTTCCGCTGACATATCGCATCCGCCCCAGCAGGTCGTCAAGCGCCGCCGGGTCGTCGATGCCGCTGGCTCCGTCCTTGCCCGACTCCTCGATGCTGTCTCGCAGGCGACCGCGCAACTGCTCCTCGGTCCACTTCGGCGAGGCCACGCCAATCACCGAAACCTTCAGCTCTCCGCGCTTCACCATTGCGTAGAGCGCCGGAAAAATCTGTTTACGCGCCAGATCGCCAGTCACTCCAAACAGCACCAGCGCGTCCGAATGCAAGATCTCCATTCCTTCCTCCGTTTGTTGCATAAGTCCCTACTCTCGTTTGATGAATCGCTCGCTTCTACGATGCATATGCTGTATCCCGTTGTCGAATGAAGAAAAGCAGATTCCTCCGCTCGCGCTACGGAATGACAAACAAAGAGGACTACAGAAATCTAGGAACAACCTTAGTTTAGTGCGTGCAAAAAAGCCCGGACGCATTCGCCCGGGCTTTTTTGTTGGAGACGGCACAGGTTTATGCCTGCGGAGTCTCGACTGCCTGTACGGTCTGCGCTACGGTCCAATCGGCTGCGCCAACCTTGAAGCGGGCAAAGCGGCGGATCGAGATGTTCTCGCCGAGCTTTGCCACCTTGGCTGCCACGAGCTGCGTAATCGTCAGCGACTGATCCTTGATGAACGGCTGGTCGAGCAGGCAGAACTCCTCGTAGAACTTGCTCAGCTTGCCTTCGAGAATCTTCTCGATCACGGCTGCGGGCTTGCCCGTGGCTACAGCCTGCGAGCGATAGACGTCCTTCTCGCGCTCCAGATCCGCCGCCGTCACTTCTTCACGGCTGACAAAGCGCGGGTCGGTTGCGGCGATGTGCATGGCAACGTCGCGCAGCAGCTCCTGAAAGTCGTCGGTGCGGGCGACAAAGTCCGACTCGCAGTTCAGCTCGACCAGTACGCCGATCTTGCCGCCTGCATGGATGTAGGTTCCCACCGCGCCCTCGTTGGTGGTGCGGCTGGCCTTCTTGGCTGCCGTCGCCATGCCGCGCTTACGCAGGACGACGAAGGCCGCTTCCATCTCGCCCTTGGCCTCTTGCAGAGCCTTCAGGCAGTCGCCCATCGGCGCGCCAGACTTCTCGCGCAGTTCCTTCACCAGCTTCGCATCAATCTTCACTGTCGTCTCGGTCGTCATTGTTCTGTTCTTCTCCTGTTGCTGAAAGATCCTGTACCTGAAACCTGTCCGTAAAACGCGCCCTGTCTGGCATGGTACGCGCCGAATGTTTCAACTCTGTGTCTTGCAAGCTGCCGAAAGAGCGGGGCCTATCACGCAGAAAGAGCGTGGAGCGGATTCTCAGCCGGACTCCACGCTCTCCTGTTGAGAAAATAGAGCCTTACGCGCCGGTTGCAGCCTGTGGCGCATCCGCCTCTGGCTCTTCGGTGGCTGCCGCAGGGGCCTTGCGAATGTTTCCGCCCAGCACTGCTGCCAGATCAACGTTGTCGTCGTCTGCGTCTTCGGTCGAAGGTGTAGCAACCGCCTCCTGAGCCTCGCTCAGGACGACCTCGCCCTCTTCGCCTACGAGTTCGGGGGAGACCTCGACCTGCTGCACGTCGGCAACTTCGGTCGCAAAGGCCTTCTCCGAGATCAACTGCACGCCCTCGGCAGCCGAATCCGCAATCTTCGAGGTGAAGAGGCGAATCGCGCGCAGAGCATCGTCGTTGCCCGGAATCACGTAGTCCACAACCGTCGGATCGCAGTTGGTATCAACCACGGCGACGACGGGAATGCCCAGCTTGCGAGCCTCGGCGACCGCGATGGCCTCGTTGTTCGAGTCCACGATGAACAGAGCGTCGGGAAGACGCTTCATCTCCTTGATACCGGAGAGGTTGATCGAGAGATGCTTGCGCTCGCGCTCCAGCTTGATGACTTCCTTCTTGGTCAGCAGCTCGTAACGACCGTCGGTCGACATCTCGTCCAACTCCGCCAAGCGCTTGACCGACTTCTGAACCGTGACCCAGTTGGTGAGCAGTCCGCCCAGCCAACGGCTGTTGATGTACGGCATGCCGCAGCGCTTGGCCTCTTCGGCCACCGCATCCTGCGCCTGACGCTTGGTGCCGACAAACAGGATCAGCTTGCCCGTGCTGGTCAGCTCGGTGACAAACTTCGACGCATCCTTGAACATCTTCAGCGTCTTCTGTAGGTCGATGATGTAAATTCCATTGCGCTCGCCGAAGATGTATTCCTTCATCTTGGGGTTCCAGCGCTTCGTCTGATGCCCAAAGTGAACACCAGCTTCGAGCAGTTCCTTCATCGTAATGTTTGCCAATGTAGCTCCTTAGTGAAGGCAGTCTGCGGTCTGTTTGGAGGAAGTGCGATCCGTCCATCAGCCCAGATGCCTGGATTAATCCCTTGCTTGACGAAACAAGCTGCGGGAGATTTGACTCCGTGCCTCCTGCCAATCAGCAGCAAGAGGGTGATGCGATGCCCGTCGGGCTGGAACCCCATGAGGCGGACTCCAGAAGAGTCGTCCATAGAGGCCAGCCCGACAGCCACGAAAGCAGTGGTTCCCGGCGACTAGCGCTTGGAGAACTGGAAGCGAGCGCGTGCGCCCTTCTGTCCGTACTTCTTGCGTTCCTTGCCGCGCGAATCGCGTGTGACGAGGCCCTCGCCCTTGAGCGTCTTGCGCAGCTCAGGGTTGAACTCCATCAGCGCGCGCGCGATGCCCAGCTTGACTGCGTCGGCCTGCGCCATGACGCCGCCGCCCCTGACCGTCGTGATGACGTCGAAGGTCTCGCCGATCTCGGCGATGCCCAGCGAACGCTTGGCCGAGGCGCGCTGCTGTGCGGTTACGAAGTAGACCTCGAAGGCCTTCTTGTTGACCGTGAACTCCCCGCTGCCGGGACGAAGAAATACGCGCGCAATCGCCGACTTGCGCCGCCCGGTTCCGTAGTACTGAATCAGATCTGCCATGATGCTCCTTGAACTTTTGCCTCGGGGTCTATCCCCGTCGAGATGCTGAACTTGTCGTCGCAGCCTGCGCCGTGTTGCCATGGCTTGGGCCGTATCGCCACGGCAATCGCCGCAGCCGGAGATGCCTAAGCCTTGCCTTCCAGAGCAATCGGCTGCTGTGCAAGATGCGGATGATGCGCGCCCTTGTACACCTTCAGCTTGGTTGCCATCTGTCGGCCCATCTTGGACTTGGGCAGCATTCCCTTGATCGACTGTTCGACGATCGCCTCGGGGCGACGCGCCAGCAGCTTGATGAAGGACTCTTCCCGCAGACCGCCGGGGAAGCCCGTGTAGCGGCGATAGAGCTTCTTGTTGGCCTTGAGGCCGGTCAGCACGATCTTCTCGCAGTTCACCACAATTACATGGTCGCCCATATCGATGTATGGCGTGTAGAGCACGTTGTTCTTGCCCGCCAAGATCGAGGCCGCCTGCGTCGAAAGCCGACCCAGCGTCTTGCCCGTAGCGTCCAGCACAAACCACTTGCGCTGAATATCTTTTCCGCTCGGAATCGTTGTTGTGTTATTCATATTGCCGCGTTACTCCCTGATTCTGCCGTCTTCCTTCTCCAGCCCGGCGACGTACGGAAGAGTTGACTGACTTTGCCCTGCGTTTTACATCCATGCGAACCGCCCAATGCCGCAACGGAACGCCAATCTCGTTTGCCCCAAGCGAAGTTGCAGCGCATGGGGTCAGGGTTGAACTCGATTTCGAGTTCTGCTCGGAGTTCGAGCGCCTGCACATACGCGGAAGAGCCTCACCGCCTGGGAGTCGCACATTGCCTGTGTCGTGGGTGCTTCAGGGCGGCTGATCTTGCAGGCCGTTCCCGGTGAATCCACTCCGATAGCCCGATTCTGTTGCCTCGTCGCATCAACCCAGCCAATACTCAGGCATGAGCTGTCACAGACGTGCAGACGCGGGACTGCGCGAGTTTTCAGATTACCCTAATCGATAACCCAGCGTCAACGTATTGGCAGTATTAATAACGGCACCACGTAAGACAAGAATCGACCACGGATCAACACGGATTGAAAGCAGGATGGTTTGTTTGCGGTTCAGGAGGGAAGGCGTTTCCGCTCTGCGAGTTAGTCTTCTGTTCGGCAGATGTTGAGACGAGCGGTGTGGAATCTCGCGAACGCCTGCATTTGACTATTGTCTGTAAATATCCTAAAATCAGTTGTAATAGATTGGCGAACTACTGTATTTAGTAGGGGTTCGTGCAATCGGCAGAGCGAGTGGCGGGGTAGAAATTCGACCGCGACTCGACTGCGTAGATAGGCTTTCCGGCCTGATCGTCTACGCAGAGATGCAACGCAGATCATTGAATACAAAGGACACAAGGACTGATGGCAAAGCGTCGTGGTAATCCAAACTGGGGCAAGCCGGAACCAATCGGACCGGTCGTTCCGACTATTACATCCTTCGAGCAGGTTGTGAAGGAGTTCAAGCTGACACCGGATCAGTACATTCGCTCCACCCGCCTGCGAGAGTGGGCGCGGCGGAACAAGAACTCGAAGTACATCCCGGAGGCGCTGTTGGAGGCCTGGGGCTTCGAGATCGAGTCCACGTTGTAAGCCGTGTTCCGAGGGCATATTGCCGGACGAAAGACAAATACGGAGATTCTGACTGGTTCAGAATGACGACGTAATAGATTAATGAGTGCGCCGCCTGCTATTGGGCGGCGTTTACTTTTTGAGAAGCTGTCGAGAGCTACGAAATATCGCCGAGGGAGAGAGATGCCAGAGGAATTGAATGCAAGCCCGTTCGTCAGCGTTGAAGAGGCGATTGCAGACATTCGTGTGGGGAGAATGGTGGTGGTGGTCGATGACGAGGATCGCGAGAACGAGGGCGATCTGACGCTGGCCGCCGAGTTCGTGACTCCCGAGGCGATCAACTTTATGGCGCGCTTTGGGCGTGGGCTGATCTGTCTGGCACTGACCGAGGAGCGAGCCGACTACCTGCGACTGGGGCCGATGACCTCGGAGAATACATCGCGCTTCGGGACGGCGTTCACCGAGTCGATCGAGGCGCGCGAGGGTGTGACGACGGGAATCTCCGCTGCGGATCGTGCGCATACGATTCGCGTGGCCGTCGATCCTCGGTCTACGGCCAACGATCTGGCGCGGCCCGGTCACGTCTTTCCGCTGCGCGCGCGCAAGGGCGGAGTGCTGGTGCGCGCTGGGCAGACCGAGGCTTCGGTGGATCTGGCGCGGATGGCTGGGCTGGTCTCGGCGGGGGTGATCTGCGAGATTATGAACGAGGACGGCACGATGGCGCGCGTTCCCGATCTGGTCGGCTTCTGTCGGGAACATGGGTTGAAGATGATGACCGTCGCCTCGCTGATTCGCTATCGCCTACAGCACGAGCAGTACATCCATCGCGTGGCCGAGACGGTGTTGCCGACCGCGCATGGAGACTTCCGCATGATCGCCTACGAGAGCGAGGTGGATGGCACGGAGTCGCATGTGGCGCTGGTCTATGGAGACATCGGTGGCGAGGCTGCGGGAGATGAGCCGGTGCTGGTGCGCGTTCATACCCACTGCCTGACCGGCGACGCCTTTGCTACGACGCTCTGCGACTGCCGCGCGTTGTTGGACAACTCGCTGCGCATGATCGCCGAGGCGGGACGTGGAGCGCTGATCTACCTGCACAACGGCGCAAGGGGGTTCGGCATCGACCGCAGCGGGGTCTCTTCGACCGGAGAGATTGCGCCCACCCGGCTGGTGCTGCACAGGGAACCATCGCACGGCTCGCAGGCCAAGGAGCCAGACGAACAGAGCAGCCAGCGAACTCGGAGAACGCTGCGCCAGATTGGGCTGGGAAGCCAGATTCTCTCGGACCTGGGAATTCGACGAATCCGTCTGCTGGCCAATACCCCGACTCACATTCCCGCGTTGCAGGGCTTCGGCATCGAGATCGTCGAACAGGTGAAGATCCCGATTGCCGTTAGGGGCATCCTGAGTCATTAGTGCAGTTGCCGTAATGGCGTATGCCGTCGTGCAGCGAGTGAGAAGCAGATTCCTTCGCTTCGCTACGGAATGACAAACAAAAAATCGACGGAATGACAAACAACAATGCTGTGGAATGACAAACAAATCGGTCTATAGGAATTTCTAAAATTATCTAACTCAGCGACGGGGAGATACGCCAACGGCTCTAAACTGTTAGCTTCGCAGTTTAGAGCCGCTGGTTAATACGGAAGATTGGGCTGGGGAAAGATTATGCGAGCAGCTTTACGACCGACTTGTCGATGGTGTCCTTGGGGACGAATCCGACGATCTGCTCGGCCACCTGACCGCCTTTGAAGAGAAGCAGCGCGGGAATGCCGCGGATGCCGTAGCGTTGTGGCGTGGCTGTGTTTGCATCAACATCCATCTTCATCACCTTCAGCTTGCCGTGGTAGAACGAGGCGACCTCATCGACCACCGGAGCCAGCGCGCGGCATGGCCCGCACCACGAAGCCCAGAAATCTACCAGAACGGGCTGCGCCGATTGCAGCACTTCCTTCTCAAACTCCGCGTCGCTAACCGCCGTCACGAACTCACTTGCCATCTCTTACTCCTCCTGCTACTTGGCCCATACGGCTAGTAGGCATCTTCGATCTTTCTTGAGACTGGATTCTGCTTTCCTTGCAGATCCGTAATTCAAGCTGTCTTTCATAATAGATGCGCGCGGGCTGTGGGAGGTTCAAATCGCGGGAATCTTCGGAGAATTGATTGAACTTCAATGCTTGCTGTTACTGTATGGCCCCGGTCGAATTGAAAATAAGATACTTGAAATCATCAGCTTATGGGTAGATGGAAGGCCCTGCTCTGGAGGCGGAGAGTGCAAAGATCGATCAGTCGTTGGACTGCCAATGGTAAGCGTTGGGTTGGGGGAGGCCGACGTGGGCCAGAACGCGGTCGACGAAGTTGCGCGCCATCTCGGTGGCGCTCTGCGGGTGATTGTAGAAGGTGGGCATGACGGGGAAGATTGTCGCTCCAGCATCGGCGGCGAGCTGCATGTTGCGCAGGTGAATGCGGTTGAAGGGGGTTTCGCGGACGCAGAGGACGAGGCGGCGACGCTCCTTGAGGCAGACGTCGGCGGCACGCTCGATGAGGTTCGAGGCCATGCCGTTGGCGATTCCGGCCAGCGTTCCCATGGTGCAGGGAAGGACGATCATGCCGTTGGAGGGGGTGCTGCCGCTGGCGATGGAGGCTCCAATGTCCGCCTCGTTGTGCTGGGTGATCTTGGCGGAAGGTGCGCCGAGAATCTTTTCGATCAGGCCGCTGCGACCGCTGAGATGCATCTCTTCGGCAAAGACGCGCAGGGCGGCTTCGGAGGCGATGAGGTCGATCTGCGTGACGCGTGGGTCGGACTGGAGAGCGCGCAGCATCTCGGCGGCGAAGAGCGAGCCGCTGGCTCCGGTGACGGCAAGAGTGAGGCGGAGAGAGGCGGATTCGGCAGAATTAGGCACGTGTGTGATTATCGCCGATATTGCGATGCGCCGAGTGTGGATGGGGTATTTCTCGAATGTAGAGCATCTTTATCTGTCATCCACAGCTCTATTGTTTGTCATTCCGTAGCACGAGCGGAGAAATCTGCTTTTCTCCCGCGCCACGGAACTCTACACCATTGGTGAAATTGGTTTAGGGCAACGACGGAGATTCTGACTCTTCGAGTCAGAATGACGAACAAAATGGCTGCGGAATGACAAACCAAGAGGCTGCGCTCGCATTCTGAGTTTGTCGTCAGAATATTAGCTTTCGAGGACGCTGGCTGAGCTTGCAACTCGTATGCGTGGGGTCTTGGCCGCAGCAGGGAACTGGCGAGCGTGCAGGCGGAAAAGGCCAAAGGTGGAGAGGCAGACGCCGTATGCCGCAAGGACACCAAAGGCCAACGACGCTAAAACCGCACACACCAGAACGATGGAATCACTCACGGAAACATCCTCTACTTTCATTTGCTACTGGTATAGACGCTTAAAAGAATACGGCGGCTAGACCAAATCCATTGTTACAAATATTGAATGAATTACAATGCATATCTTGCGCTTCAGGTGTTGCCCTTCTGGGTTCGCCGTATTGCTCTACAACAATGATGAAAACGCTTCCATGTGAAACGGGTGTGAATCTTCAAATTATGGCTTTTTCTGTAACGGTGTAGAGCGTGGACGGCTAGAAATGCAGATTTCTCCGCTTCGCTGCGGAATGACAATCGCTAATTCTGTATAACGACAGGGGAAATTCTCCAGCTCCGATACGACGGCGAAAATACTCTTTGCGGCGAGATGCCGTATCCTAGAGTCTTGGCCATTTCTTCTCCTCGCGGCGTATGGGAGAGCGTGGCGGCCAGAGTGATCTCATGGGAATAACTCACATTACGGTGCGTGGCGCGCGGCAGCATAATCTGCGTAACGTCTCGGTCTCGATTCCGCGCAATACGTTGACGGTGGTGACGGGGCTGTCTGGATCGGGCAAGTCCTCGCTTGCCTTCGATACGATCTATGCCGAGGGGCAACGTCGCTATGTCGAGACCTTGTCGGCGTATGCGCGGCAGTTTCTGGACCAGATGGAACGGCCCGACGTGGACGCCATCGACGGCCTGTCGCCTGCGATCGCGATCGAGCAGAAGACAACCTCGCGCAGTCCGCGTTCGACCGTGGGGACGATCACCGAGATCTACGACTACCTGCGGCTGCTGTATGCGTCGGTGGGCCAGCCGCATTGTCCGAAGTGCGGGATGCCGATTACGCGGCAGACGGCGGACCAGATCGTCGATCGCATTGTGGCGCTGGCTCCGGGCGAGAGGATCACGATCTACGCTCCGCTGGTGCGCGGGCGCAAGGGTGAGTTTCGCGAGGAGCTGGAGGCGCTGGATCAGCAGGGATTCCGCGCGCGCATCGACGGCGTGATGATCGAGTTGACCGAGGGAATGCGTCTCGACAAGAAAAAGAATCATACGGTCGAGGCGGTGGTGGATCGCATTATTCTGAAGCTGGCGGTCGATCCTGCTGCAACCAATGGCGCATCCCCTTCGCCAAACCTCGAACCTCGAACCTCGAACCCTGAACCTAGAAAGTACGATACTCGGCGGTTGGAGAGTTCGGTGGCCAAGGCATTGCAGATGGCCAACGGGCTGGTGTTGATTGGCATTCAGGGCGCGAACCGGGTGCAGGACGAGACGCTGTACTCCTCGTCGATGGCCTGCCCGGACTGCGGGATCGACGTGCCGCGACTGGAGCCGCGCAGCTTCTCGTTCAATTCGGCTTACGGGGCTTGCCCGGAGTGCAATGGTTTGGGCAGTACGTATGACTTCGATCCGATGAAGACGATTGTGGACTGGTCGAAGCCGCTGTTGGACGGCGCAATGGGGCCGGGTGCGGGCGCGAGCTACCTGCAACGGCTGATCAAGCTGACGGCGGAGAAGTACAAGATCAATCTGAAGCAGCCGTTTGCGGATTTGACCAAGCAGCAGCAGGAACTGATGCTGTACGGGCCGCCGAAGAACGAGGTGGGGCGGACGGGATTCCATGGAATCTTTGCGTATCTGCGGGCGAATCTGGATGAGACGAAGTCCGACGGATACCGCGAGTACATGATGCAGTACATGTCGGCGACGGTGTGTCCGCGATGCAAGGGGAGACGTCTGCGACCGGAGTCGCTGGCTGTGACGATCTCCATCGGCGGTGTGGATCGCTCGATTGCGGACTTTACGGGGCTGTCGCTGGAGCGGGCTTTGGAGGGTGCTCGGGCGATGCACTTCACCGGGCGCGACCGCATCATTGCGGATCGCTTGCAGCGGGAGATTATCGAGCGGCTGGAGTTTTTGAATGCGGTGGGGTTGGGCTATTTGTCGCTGGATCGTTCGGCGGCTACGCTGTCGGGCGGCGAGGGACAGAGAATTCGTCTGGCTACGCAGATCGGATCGCGACTGCGCGGGGTTTTGTATGTACTCGACGAGCCTTCGATTGGACTGCATCAGCGGGACAATCAGCGGCTGATTTCGGCGCTGGAGAATCTGCGCGATTTGGGCAACACGGTGCTGGTGGTCGAGCACGATGAGGACACGATTCGCAAGGCTGATTATGTTCTCGACCTGGGGCCGGGAGCGGGTAAAAATGGCGGATTTCTGATTGCGGCGGGAACTCCGCAAGAGGTGATGGACAGCCCGGAGTCGCTGACTGGCAAGTATCTTGCGGGAAAGATCGAGATCGTTGCGCGCGAGCAGCCGAGACCGCTGACCGGCAAGTGGATCACGGTGGAGAATGCGACGGCGAACAACTTGCAGGAGGTTACGGCCCACTTTCCGCTGGGCGTGATGACGGTGGTGACGGGTGTCTCCGGCTCGGGCAAATCGACGCTGGTGACGGATATTCTGTACCGCTCGCTGGCCAAGGAGTTGTATGGATCGCGAGAGGATCCGGGGGCGCATGGGCGCGTGGTGGGCATCGACCAACTGGACAAGGTGATCGAGATCGATCAGTCGCCGATTGGACGAACGCCGCGCTCGAATCCGGCGACGTACACCGGAGTCTTCACCGCGATTCGCGATTTGTTTGCGATGTTGCCGGAGTCGCGCGAGCGGGGGTACAAGCCGGGGCGATTCTCGTTCAACGTGCAGGGGGGGCGATGCGAGGCCTGTCAGGGCGAGGGACAGAGGCGCATTGAGATGAACTTTCTGCCCGATGTTTATGTGCTCTGCGACGTGTGTAACGGGAGGCGTTACAACCAGGAGACGCTGGCGGTGCGCTTCAACGGCTACTCGATTGCCGACCTGCTGGACCTGCCGATTGCCGACGCGCTGCCAGTGCTCAAGGACATTCCCTCCGCCGCGGTGAAGTTGCAGACGCTGGTGGATGTGGGACTGGGGTACATTCATCTGGGGCAGTCGGCGACGACGCTATCGGGCGGCGAGGCGCAGCGCATGAAGTTGGCTCGCGAGCTATCGAAACGCCAGACGGGACGCACGCTTTATCTGCTGGATGAGCCGACCACCGGGCTGCACTTCGACGACGTGCGCAGGCTTCTGGAGGTGCTGCATCGGCTGACCGATCTGGGCAATACGGTGATTATCATCGAGCACAATCTGGACATCGTGCGCAACGCCGACTACGTGCTGGACATGGGGCCGGAGGGCGGCGAACGCGGCGGACGCGTGATTGCGCACGGCACGCCGGAGCAGATTGCGACCGTCGCTGAATCGCATACGGGACAATTTCTGGCGCGACACTACAAAGCGATTCCCGCAGACGAGGGGATCTCGTGGAATGGCCATGCAGGGGCGCAGCCACTGGATATTGTTGCCGCGCCGGATCGCGTGAAGACGGCGCGAGGGAAGTTTGTCGCCGCTGAGAAAAAGACTGGAGTGCCGTCGGCTCGGCCAGCCAAGGCTGCGAAGAAGACCGCAAAGAAGGCAGCAAAGAAGAGCGCTTCGGTGAAGGTTGCGAAGGCTAAGACTGCAAAGAAGAGCGCGACCATCAAGAGGAAAAAATCAGCGTGAGCCTTTATTCTGCGAACGATTCCGACGATGGGAAGGTTTCTTCCGACGACGCACAGAACCCGCACGATGCATCGCGGGAGGAACCTTCTGCGCTTGCGCATCTGGATTCACCTGAACGGATGGAGGAGGAAACTCCGCTGCGGCGCATTCCTCACCTTGGCCATGCGCTGGTGTTTGTCGGCTTCACGGGATTGCTTCTGATCCTGTTGGAGGCTGTTCTTGCGGCGCTGGGCCACGCTCCGGGAGCGGTGCGGAGCGGCGTGGCTACGGTGCTGCATCCCAAACTACAGCTTGCCCTGTTGGCGACGACGTATGTGACGACGCTGCTGGCGGCGTGGGGATTCTATCCGCAGGTGTGGCAGCGCGGCTTTCTCGATGGGATTGAGTGGCGCTGGGCGACGGCGCGCAATCAGGCGGGCAAGCTGATCGCGCTGGGACTGCTGCTTGGCATAATGATGCAGGTGGTGACGTACTTCATTGCTCCGCCGAAGACTCTTCCGGTCGATGATTTTTTTCGCACGCAGATGGATGCGTGGCTGATTACTCTCTTCGGAACGGTTCTGGCCCCAGCCTTCGAGGAGATCTGCTTTCGCGGATTCCTGTTGCCTGCGTTTGCGATTGCGTACGACTGGCTGAGCCTGCCGCGTACCGAGCAGGCGCGCGCGCGCTGGCAGACGACTACGGCATTGACCCCAGCGGGAGTGATCTTTTCCGCTGTGCTGACGAGCGCCATCTTCGCGCTGATGCATGCGCAGCAGGTGGCGCATCTGTGGGCCGCGCTGCTGGTTTTGTTCTCCATCTCGCTGGTGCTGACGACGGTGCGGGTCAAGACGAAGTCGGTGGCTGCGTCCATGCTGGTGCATGGGGCTTACAACGGGTTTGTCTTTCTTTCGGTCCTGTTCGCGACCGGAGGATACCGGCATCTGGAGCGCATGACGCAGTAGTCGCTGTGCCGGAGAAGCGGTTCGGCGGGAATAATTGATCGTCCATGGATGGGTGATTTCAACCTTCCTCCGATACAATCGGTTCAGCCATGATTAACGACTCCGTAACTGCGCTCCTCGACCTCGTTGCCACGCACTCTTTCAAACTGGGTGAATTCACCCTGGCCAGCGGACAAAAGTCCGACTACTACATCGACTGTCGCACGACGACGCTGCATGCCGAGGGCGGACGACTCTCCGGACTGGTCTTCTATGACCTGATCCGCGAGAACATTCCAACGGCGGTTGCGGTGGGAGGGTTGACCATGGGGGCTGATCCGTTGGTGTCGAACACGGCGAGCGCGAGCGCATGGGCGCTGGCCGAATACAACGAGATGCGAGACCTGTTGAACGAGATGGAGATGGACGATCAGGAGAGTGAGCCGGCTCCTTCGCTGATCCACGGCTTTCTGGTGCGCAAGGCGGAGAAGACGCATGGGACGGGGCGGCGCATCGAGGGATTTCTACAGCCCGGAGCCGAGGTGGTCATCGTCGACGATGTATGCACTACGGGCGGCTCCACGGTGACGGCGATCGAGGCTACGCGCGAGGCGGGAATGGTGGTCGCAGGCGTGTTGTGTCTGGTGGATCGCGAACAGGGCGGGCGGTTGGCGATCGAGCGCGCGTTGGCCGAGGTTCCGTCGGAGACGGAGGTTCCATTCCTCAGCGTCTTTACCGCGAGCGATGTGCGTAAGGCTCATATCGCGCTGCGTAAATAGTCGGGAGACGAGCCGATTCAAGCTGACAATTTCTCGTGCATGTGGAACTGATTCTGGCGTAGATTCGTAGAGACGCACAGGAGAGATTTCGCAGATGGCTATTCCCTCATATAAATGTTTGGCTCTTGGATCTTTTGCAGGACTTTTGCTGGCCGGTTCGGCGCTTGCGCAGACTCCTGCGGCGGCGAATCCGCCTGCGGTTGCACAGTCTGCCGTTGCGGCGGCTCAGCCTGCTGCGAGCGATCTTACGTTTGACGTGGCCACGGTAAGGCCGTCGGCCCCGCTGGATCCGGCGAAGTTGCAGGCGGATATGCAGGCAGGGCGGATGCCTCGTTTTGGTGCGTATGTGGAAGGGTTGCGCGCCGAGTATCTCTATATGACGCTTCAGGATCTGATCGCCTCGGCCTACAAGGTGAAGGACTATCAGGTGACGGGGCCTTCGTGGCTCAAAGACCAGCACTTTGACATTGCGGCGAAGATGCCGGAAGGATCCAGCAAGGACGATGCGCCGAAGATGCTACAGGCGCTGCTGGCCGAGCGATTCCACCTGAAGTTGCATATTGATACGCAGGAGCATCCGGTGATGGGGCTGATCGTCGGCAAGGGCGGGCCGAAGATGAAGGAGTCTCCCACAGCCGCTGCTCCGCTCGATATGGATGCTCCGCTCAAACCTGGCGAGATGAAGATTAATACTCCCGACGGTCCCGCCCGCATGACTCGACGATCAGGCGCGATGACGATGAATATGGGGGTCAGGGGTACCTATCAGGTGAAGATGGATGGCATGACGATGCATCTGGACGCCGACATGATGACCATGGCTGGCTTTGCCGACATGTTGACGAACATGATGCAGATCGGCGGCAGCGGTGCCAAGCAGGTGGTCGATATGACCGAGTTGAAGGGAAGCTATCAGGTGTCGCTGGAGATGTCGCTGGCGGATCTGGTGGCGAATGCACGCTCTCAGGGAATGGGCGGTGCGGGCGGAGGCTCGGCGAAGGACTCTGGAATCGTCGAGGCAGCGGATCCATCGGGCGGCTTGTCGGTCTATAGCTCAGTGGAGAAGCTGGGGCTGAAGCTGGAACCGCGCAAGGCCAAGGTGGAGCAGGTAATCGTCGATAGCGCGGACAAGACTCCTACGGAGAATTAGTGGCGACGGGGAAGTTCTTCGCACTGTACGCAGGATGCGGGGATCCTTCGCTACGCTCAGGATGACAAACAGGCAAGGACAGAGAAAAGAAAAAGCAGATTCCTCCGCTTCGCTGCGGAATGACAAATAGAGCGCTGTGGAATGACAGATATATGCTGCGGAATGATGCAGTGCTGCGGAATGACAAACAAAAGAAATTGATTGGTAAAAATGCGAGCGATTTTGACTTTCCATACGTCTACTCTTGGAATTCTTTTTTCAACTTCAACTTTCATGGAACTTGCCGCTTGTAGCGTGCGTAGTTGCAGAGAACGACCTTAGGAATAAGACAGGTGCAAGTGAAGAACGAGCGGATTGCACGTTGGCTGAAATCGGGAAAACTACACCTGCTGCTATGCGCAGCTGCCTTGCTGCCCCTGTCGAACCTCGCGATGGCTGCGGAGATTCACGGCGTGGTGAGCTATCACGGCGTACCGGTTCCAGGTGCTACGGTGACGGTTACGGTTGATGGAAAGCCCGTTGATGGAAAGGCGGAGGACGGGAAGAAGTTTGTCACGGTGACGGACGTATTTGGTCGGTACTCCTTTGCGGAGGT
Organism: Acidobacteriaceae bacterium; assembly: GCA_031296325.1. Classification (GTDB taxonomy): domain Bacteria; phylum Acidobacteriota; class Terriglobia; order Terriglobales; family Acidobacteriaceae; genus Edaphobacter. Next base: position 16,057 of record JARLFY010000020.1, read on the forward strand.
GTTGGATGGAGCCGCAGCGATTCAGGTCGAGATGACGGGCTTTACTGCGATTAAGCAGAGCCTGACCGTTGCGCCGGATCAGCCTGCGGGCAAGTGGGAGTTGACGCAGATGTCGCTCGACGAGATGCGGGCTGCGTTGAAGCCTGTGTTGAGCGAACCGTTTACCGTGGCGCAGGTTCGCAGCGAGCCGTTGCAGACGGCGGAGGCTCCCAAGCCGGAGGCCGGCAAGGATACGAAGGGCAAGGCTGCGGCGAAGGAGAACGAGTCTGCGGTCGCGCCTGCGGACGACGTTACGCAGGGAGCCAATGAAGGATTGCTCATTAATGGGAGCGTAAACAATGCTTCCACCTCGCAGTACTCGCTGGCACCGCGCTTCGGCAATACGGCGAGCGGGCGATCCATGTACAGCTATGCGATCAACCTGCGGTTGGATACATCGGCTCTGGACGCGAAGGCCTACTCGCTGACTGGGCTGGATACGACCAAGCCCAACACCGATCAGATTACCGGCGGATTTTCGGTGCAGGGACCAATCAAAATTCCTCATCTCCTGAAGAAGGGGCCGAATCTGTTTTTGAGCTACCAGCGAGTGCAGAACAGCTCGGCCACTACGCAGAACGGCATCATGCCGATCAAGCCAGTGGCGAACGCGGACTATGCGATCTCGCAGACGATCTACGTCCCAACGATTGCAACAGCGCCGACTGCGGCGGCGTGTCTCAGCGCGGCGGGAGATGCGCCCGGCTCTGTCATCACTTCTATTCCCGCGGCTTGCATCAGTACTGCGGCGCAGGCGTTGATGAACCTGTATCCGCAGCCGAACGTGCCGACGACTACGCAGGGCAACTATCAGGTTCCGGTGGTCTCGGATACGCACTCGGATTCGCTGAATTCAAGCGTATGGAAGAGCTTTGGACCGCGGAATCGGGAAAACATCAATGGTAACTTCGCGCTGAGCAGTACGCGCAGCAGCAATGGCTTGCTGCTCGGCTTTGTGGACGCTTCGAGTGGGCTGGGAATCAGCAGCAGCATCGGCTGGTCGCATACCTTCACCCCGCGCCTGCATACGAACCTCAGCTATAGCTTCAGTCGGCAGTCCAGCCACTCGATGCCGTACTGGCAGAATCGCGCGAACATCTCGCAGCAGGCTGGGATTATCGGCAACGATCAGGATCCGGCCTATTGGGGGCCTCCTTCGCTGGGATTCAGCAGCGGGATTGCTGGGTTGTCGGATGGGAACAGCTCGTTCAATCGCAATGAGACGAATGCAGTCTCGCCGTCGATGAACTGGAATCATGGGCAGCACAATGTTGCGATGGGAGGAGATTTCCGGCGGCTGGAGTTCAACTACCTCTCGCAGGCTAATCCGCGTGGATCGTTCAACTTCAATGGGACGGCGACCTCGGGCGGCGTGACCGGAGCTGGGTCGGACTTTGCGGACTTTCTGCTGGGAATTCCTGACACCAGCTCGATCTCCTATGGCAATGCGGACAAGTATCTGCGGCAATCGGTCTACGACGCCTATGTGCGCGACGATTGGCGGGCGAGTCCGCAGGTAACCGTCAACGCGGGGCTGAGATGGGAGTATGGCGCGCCGGTGACGGAGGTGAAGGCTCGACTGGCCAATGTGGATGTAACTCCGAGATTTACGGCGGATTCGCCGGTGCTGGCCAGCAATCCGGTGGGAGCGTCGAGTGGGCAGAGATTTCCCGGTTCGCTGCTGCGTCCGGATCGGGCTGGGCTACAGCCGCGCATCGGCGTCTCGTGGAGACCGATTCCCGGATCGTCGCTGGTGATCGGCGCGGGCTATGGGATGAACTTCGATACGTCGGTCTATCCGTCGATTGCGCTACAGATGGCGCAGCAGGCCGAGCTACAGTCGCCGACCTCGAAGGTTCTGCTGCTGACCAATGGCGCGGGCTGTACGCTGACTCTGGTCAATGGATTTTCAACGCCGGGAAGTAGCGGAAGTAGCGCCTGCACGTCGAGTTCTACAGTGGGAGTCTTTGGCGTCGATCCAAACCTGCGCGTGGGCTACGTGCAGAGCTGGAATCTACAGGCGAGGCGCGATCTTCCAGGGTCGCTACAGATGGTGGCGATCTACCTGGGCAACAAGGGAACGCGCGGGGCGCAGCTCTTTCTGCCCAACACGCTTCCCCCGGGATCGACCACTGCCCCGAACGGGCCTTCGGGGTATGAGTACCTTGCGTCGAACGGCAACTCCCACCGCGAGTCGGGGCAGTTCCAGTTGCGGCGAAGGCTGCACAACGGATTCACCGCATCGGCAACGTATACGTTCTCCAAGTCGATGGACGACGTCTCCTCGCTGGGCGGTCAGGGAGCTGCGATTGGCGGATCGGTGGCGCAGGACTGGAGTAATCTGAGCGGCGAACGCGGACTCTCGAACTTCGATCAGAGGCATCTGCTCAACACTTCGCTGCAATACACCACGGGGATGGGACTGCGCGGCGGAACGCTGATGGGAGGCTGGCGCGGACGGCTCTACAAGGATTGGACGGTGCAGACGCAGATCAACACGGGCAGCGGCACGCCGGAGACCCCGGTCGATACTGCGGTGACGGTGGCCGGATACAGCGCCTCGGTTCGCCCCAATGTTACGGGTGCGTCGCTCTACTCGGCTCCGGCTGGACTGCACCTGAATCCGGCGGCGTATAAAGCTCCAAATTCGGGGTATTGGGGCGATGCGCGCAGGAATTCGATTACCGGGCCAAACAAGTTCAGCATGAGCGCCACGATGTCGCGCAACTTCCGCATGAAGGATAAATACTCGCTCGATCTGACGCTGGCCGCAGCGAATGTGCTGAATCATGTGGTGTACAGTCGCTGGCAAAGCTCGATTACCAATACGCAGTTTGGATTGCCCACGTCGGCCAATTCGATGCGAGACATCAATGCTTCGCTACGGATGAGGTTCTAAGGATGAGGCTCTACGGAATGCACATGCGTTGTTCTCTCACGATGATCTTTGCGTTGCTGCTGCCTGCAACGTTGCCCGTTGTGGCGCAGACGCTGGGGCAGAATGCGAAGGCCGGTGCGACTGCTGCCCCCTTCACCCTGACGGTCAGTTCCAAGCTGGTGATCGAGGCGGTCAACGTCAAGGACAAGCAGGGCAAGGCGATCACGGGACTCACCAAAAACGACTTCAGTGTGACCGAGGACGGAGTGAAGCAGACGGTCAGCTTTTGTGAGTATCAAGAGCTGCCGATGGCTCCCGCAGTCGCTCCCGCCAAGCCGGAGCCGGAGAAGATCAAGGTCTACAATCGGCTGGGAGTTACCGATATTTCGCCCGAGACTCCGGGAGACAATCGCTACAAAGATCGTCGGCTGATTGCGATGTACTTCGATCTGACGGCGATGCCGGACGACGACAAACTACGCGCGCTGCTGGCGGCGCAGAAGTTCATTCGCACGCAGATGACCTCGGCGGATATGGTCTCGTTGATGCGTTATGACGGCAGCTCGGTCGATGTGTTGCAGGACTTTACCGCCGATCACAACAAGCTGCTGAGCATTCTGGAGACGCTGATCGTGGGTGAGAATCAGCAGTCCGAGAATGTTGCCAGCGATGACGCCAGCGCCGATACGGGAGCCGCGTTTGGGCAGGACAGCAGTGAGTTCAACCTCTTCAATACGGATCGACAGCTCTCTGCGCTACAGACGGCGGCCAAGCTGTTGGGGCGATTGAACGAGCGCAAGGTGCTGATCTACTTTGCCAGCGGACTGACTCTGAACGGCATCGACAACCAGGCGCAACTGAATGCGACGATCAATGACGCGATCCGTTCGGGCGTCTCGTTCTGGCCGATCGATGCGCGTGGGCTGGAGGCGTCGGGGCCGCTGGGAGACGCCACGCAAGGCTCGTCCGGCGGAGTTGGCATGTACAACGGCTCTTCGGCGATGGCGATGACGACGCGCCTGCAACAGTCGCAGGACACGCTCTTCGCGCTGGCCGGAGATACTGGCGGCAAGGCGTTGCTCGACAACAACGATCTGACGCGCGGCATCGTGCAGGCGCAGCAGAATGTTACGAGCTACTACATCGTCGGCTACTACACGACCAATCCCGCGCTGGATGGGAAGTTCCGCCACATCAAGATCTCGGTCGCTTCTCCGTCGGATGCGAAGCTGGACTATCGCGCTGGATACTATGCAGGCAAGCAGTACGTAAAATTTACCGCTGCGGATAAGGATCGTCAGTTGGAAGACGCTCTGATGGAGGGCGATCCATACACCGGGCTGACCATTGCGATGGAGTTGAACTACTTCCAGATCAATCGCGCGGAGTACTTTGTGCCGATTATGGTGAAGATCCCCGGGCGCGAGCTTGCGCTGGCCAAGAAGGGCGGGGCAGAACACACGCAGATCGACTTCATCCTGGAGGTGAAGGACGACTACGGCAGCACTACCGTGCAGAATATGCGCGACAACACTCCCGCAATCAAGCTGAGCGATAAGACGGTGGCGCAGTTGGCTAAAAACCCGGTGGAGTATCGCACCGGGTTCACATTGCTTCCGGGCAAGTACACCATAAAGTTTCTGGCGCGCGACGACGAGACGGGGCGCATTGGAACCTTTCAGACCTCGTTCGTCATTCCCAACCTGAACAAAGAGGTCAAGCAGATTCCTGTCAGTTCGGTGGTATTGAGCGGGGAACTGAGCGATTTGAGCAATGCAATCTACAACGCGAGCAAGGAGAAGGATCGCGCCAAAGAGAATGCGGCAAATCCGCTGGTGCTCAACGGCAAGGTGCTGATCCCGAGCGTGACTCGCGTCTTCAGCAAGAGTCGCGACCTGTACGTCTATCTACAGGCATACGAGACGAGCGCTGCGACGGTCGAGCCGCTGGTCGCCTTCGTCAGCTTCTATCAGGGCAAGACCAAGGTCTTCGAGACGAGGCCGATGGAGGTTGCTAGCGGAATGAGCAACATTTTAAAGACCATGCCGCTGCGATTCAGCGTTGGGCTGAGCCAACTTCCGCCGGGAGAGTACGACTGTCAGGTGACGGTGCTCGACCCCACCGGGCAGAAGAGCGCTTTCTGGCAGGCTCCAATCACGGTTGTGCCGTAGAGCTTGAATATATTGATTGGCTGCGATTTTTAAATCTGCTGCGAGAATTATTTTCATGGAATCACTGGTTCCTGATGCCGAAAAGTGGGGTGAAAGCGAACTCTGCGGCGATGGAATGCAGATTCCTCCTGAGTTGCGCGGGCAGAAATGCGAGATTTCTGTTAAGCTCAAGTTAAAGAAACCATCTCCAAAAAAGAAGGCTTATCGAATTGGCAGACACGACCAGCATCACAGACAAGATTGAGCGCAAGAAGGTCAAGCGCGCAGCACGCAAGGCAGCAGCCCCCAAGGCTCCACGCACCGGAGCCCGTGGCGAGAACAAGGCCAAGATCAAGAAGGCGGCTCGCGGCAAGTCGAAGCGCTAAACCAGCGTTCCTGATGATTCAGGCGCTTCTGGACTGCTCGCGCAGCGATGTGCGGGCAGATCAGAAGCGCTTTTCCATCTGAGATTTCAGCCGATGTTTGGCACAGCAGTTGCGCAAGCCAGTAGCAGGCGCAACAATCGAGAGCGATGACACAGACCAAGACGATGGTTTCAAGCGAACAGGCACCCACAGCGATTGGGCCGTACTCGCAGGCCGTGCGCGTGGGCGATGTAGTCTACACCTCTGGGCAAATTGCACTGGATCCGGTGACCGGAGCTTTGGTTGCTGGAGGCATCCGCGAGCAGACGACGCGCGTTCTGGACAACCTGACGGCGGTGCTGCGCGAGGCGGGGCTTGAGATGGAGAACGTGGTGAAGACCACCGTCTTCCTGAAGAATATTGGCGACTTTGCCGCAATGAACGAGATCTACGCCCGTTACTTTGCGCCCGAGGGCGTGGTCGCTCCGGCGCGCTCGACGGTTGAGGTGGCGCGTCTGCCCAAAGATGCGCTGGTAGAGATCGAAGTGATTGCTACGCGGTCGTAGACGGTCGCCGGCGCGTCTGGATGAAGTCGTTGAGCGATTCCACGCATCGAATCAGCAAGAGGATTTTGACCATGGCTGAGACGACACCAGATCTGGGCGCAACGGCGAAGCAAAAGATTCAAAAGACCGAGGCGGAGTGGCGTGAACGTCTGACGCCGGAGCAGTTTCGCGTGATGCGGCAGAAGGGAACCGAGCGTCCATTCTCCGGCGCACTGGTGAACACCAACGAGGACGGAAGCTATCGCTGCGGAGCCTGTGGAGCGCCGCTCTTCGCCTCCGAGACCAAGTTCGACGCGGGTTGCGGTTGGCCGAGCTTCTGGCTGCCTCTGTCGTCTGAAGCCATCGAAGAGCGCGAGGACAACACGCTGGGAAGGCGACGCGTCGAGGTGACCTGCGCGACCTGCGGAGCGCATCTTGGCCACGTCTTCCCAGATGGCCCGCAGCCGACCGGGTTGCGCTACTGCATCAACAGCGTCTCCCTGGCCTTTGAGAAGAAATAGCCGCGTAGGGCCGAGAGGACGCAATCAACCAGCCGCAGTCGTTCTGGCGTCGATCAACTCCTGTAGGCACTTTAGACACATACATCCGCCGTCCGATCTGTCGCTGGGAAGCGGCATGATATGGGGAAGATCGGCGCACCAGCAGCCACCCTCGGGCTTGCAGGTCAGCGTTTCCCCGCACTTCGGACATATCTTCGTAATCATAGCTGGTTTTTCCTTGCAACCTGTTTTCTATGCCTAATTTACATCAATATTTTTGGTGCCCGGAGGGGGACTTGAACCCCCACGACCGGTTAAGGTCTGCGGATTTTAAGTCCAATTTTCGGGGTTTTGCACTACATCGCAATGCGTTGCACGCGAACGAATAACATATTTGTATTCATAAACATAAAGTGCGATTCTTCTTTGCAGAGAATCGCACCGAAATGCAGAAAAGCTGGAAACGAACAGCCATCAAAACAGCCATCAGATTGGGCCGTTTTCTGCCCTGTTACCCACGCGCAACAAGGCGAATATCCAAGTCCATACCAACCGCTGCGGCATACCGGATCAGGGTTCTTATATTGGCGTTTTCCGGTTTGCGCTCGGTTCGGCTGAGTTGCGGAGCACTGGTCCCGATCTTCTTGGCAACCTCGGCCTGAGTCTGCCCCTTTTGCCGCCGCTGATTCGCCAACGCCAGACCAATCTTCAATACCTGCGTCTCTTCTTCGTACGCCTTCTTGACTGCGGGCTTACGGAGTTCCTTTTTTACGTAGCTAACCCAAGCGGTCGTCATTTGCTTCCTTCTCCTTTTCCGCGACTGGCCCCGCCGGGGCGCTTCGAGCCTAAACGAGC
>JARLFY010000076.1 GCA_031296325.1 Acidobacteriaceae bacterium
AAGCACCAGAATCGCCTTCGTATCTTTTGCCAGCCCCACCGCCCCGGTCTCTGTGTAGTTGAAGGTCTTGCCGGCGCGCACAATGTGGTCAACCCACGCCATCAGTGAAGACGGGATGGCGAAGTTCCACATGGGGCTGGCAATCACCAAAATCTCCGACGCCAACAACTCGTCCGTAAGCTGATCCGACAGACGCAACGCATCCTTCGGCGATGCCGCCTCCGCCGGGTCTTTCGCTGAAAACGCTTTTACGCTAGCTCCATCCAGATGAGGAAGTTTCTCCACTGCCAAGTCGCGGACGACGACCTTCGCCTGCGGGTACTGAGCTTCAAGCCGATCTCTCAGCTTACGGGTCAATTTGCGGCTCGCCGATTCGTCTCCGCGCGGGCTAGTCTCGACAATCAAAATCTGGTTCATACCTACTCCTCCAAGTACATGTTTTGCTTCAGTTTCTATACGATTTTGATGTGCTTCATTCGCAATACGTCACTTTTAATTGCGTAACCCCCATGAGGTTTGTACCACTACCTGGTGAAAAGACCGCCAGAAAAGCAATAGCAGATCCCTACGGGATGACAAACTAAAAGAGTGTGCGGTTACATCATCACACGGTCGCGGTACTAGCTACTCCGCCACGCTCAGCACCTTGACGATGATCCGCTTGCTTCGTTGGTCGTCGAACTCGGCGTAGAAGATTCGCGGCCAAGTGCTCAGGTCGAGTCGTCCAGCGGTGACTGGCAGCGTCGTCTCGTGGTGCAGCAGCGACTTCAGGTGCGCGTCGCCATTGTTCCACGCAGTGCATGACACGCAGCATCATTTGAGCGACACTGTTAACACAATGATCGAAGCTCGCAAGCAACAACTGCTCGAAGCCGCCGCTCTCCTCTTCAACGCCCGTCGCAGCCACACCCCCATCGCCGACCTGCCCGCCGCGCTCGCCCCCACCTCGCTCGACGAGGCCTACTTCATTCAGGACGCGATCGCCGCCGAGTTCGGCCCCATCGGCGGATGGAAGATCGGCGCAGGCTCGCTGGAGGCCACCCCCGCCTACGCTCCCATGCCGCTGGCCTGGTTCTATCCCAACGACTCACTGCTCAGCGGCCCGCGCTTCCGCTACCGCGTTCTGGAGGGCGAGATCGCCTTCCTGCTGGGCAAGGATCTTCCCGCCCGCGCCACTCCGTACAGCCGCGCGGAGGTCGTCGCCGCCATCGCCAGTTGCCACCCCATCATCGAAGAGCTGGAATCCGGCCTGATCGACCCCAAGGCCGTCGCTCCGCTGACCGCCTCCGCCGACCTACAGATGAACGGCGGCTTTATCTACGGCCCCGCCTATGCCGACTGGCAGTCCATCGACTTCTCCGCCGAGCGGGTTACGCTCTCCGTCAACGGCGTCGCCGAGGTAGATCGCACCGGATCGAACACCTCGGGCGATCTGATGCGCCTGCTTCCCTTTCTTGCCAACGAAGGAGCCGCGCGCACCGGAGGCCTGAAGGCTGGCCAGTGGATCACCACAGGCAGTTGGACCGGAAACACTCCCGCTCCGGCTGGCTCCCACGCCGAGGTTGTCTTCGCCCACGCGGGCCGCGTCAGCCTTCGCTTTTCCTGAGCCAATTCTTTTTCTTGTACAAAGCCGAACTGAAATACAATTGGAAAACGGAGTAGCGCAGAGGCCCTGACCAGCAGGGGTCCGCGACCGCAGAGTACGCAGGAATTCTGGAAGTTTTTTTTGAACAAATGCATGGCGATTTGATCCGCCATCTGCGATGATCTGACGGATAAACAATTTCAGATGAATCGTATTCTTCCTGCCTGAATCTTATTACACGTACCTGATTGCACCGTACTCTGTCCGAATTGCACCTAGCATCGCATCTATAGATAAGAAGGACGCACTCCTAAATGATTACCAGCGACCTCGAAGTACAGGCCCAGACAACTTCAGCCTCTGCAAGCAGCGCCAAGCGCATCGTCAACGACCTCTCCATCCAAGTCGCCACCGTCAACGGCTCCGGCTCCCAGTCCGCCAACACGGTTCTGCTGCGCAGCATCTTTCATATGGGCGTTCCGGTCTCGGGCAAGAACCTCTTTCCATCCAACATCGCAGGCCTTCCCACCTGGTTCACCATTCGCGCCAGCAAGGACGGCTGGGTCGCGCGCAAGGCGGACATCGACCTGCTGATCGCCATGAACGGCGAGAGCGCCCGCGAAGACGTTCTCTCGCTGGCTCCCGGCGCGGTCGTCATCTACGACGAGCCGCTCAAACTGAACGAGTTGCGCACGGATCTCACCTTCTACCCCGTGCCGTTCGACCAGCTTACCGCCGCTACCGGAGCCGAGGTTAAGCTGCGCAAGCTGGTCAAGAACATGGTCTACGTCGGAGTCGCCGCACAGCTCCTCTCCATCAAGATGGAGGCGGTTGAGGCGACGGTTCGCAAGCAGTTCGCCAAGAAGGTGAAGGCCGCCGAGCTGAACCTGAGCGCCGTGCGCGCGGGATACGACTTCGCCGCCGCCACCCTCACCAAACAGGATCCTTACCTCATCGAGGCGATGCACGCCACCGACGGCAAGATCATCATCGACGGCAACTCGTCGGCTGCGCTGGGCGCGATGTTCGCCGGCGTCACCGTGGTTCCTTGGTACCCCATCACTCCCTCAACCTCGGTCGTGGAAGACCTCATCGATTACATGAAGGAATACCGCGTAGAGGCTGATGGTAAAGCTAGTTTCGCCGTAGTTCAGGTTGAAGACGAGCTTGCCGCCATCGGCATGGTTCTGGGTGCAGGATGGGCTGGCGCTCGCGCCATGACGGCCACCTCTGGCCCGGGAATCTCGCTGATGGCGGAGTTTGCCGGACTCGGCTACTTCGCCGAGATTCCCGGCGTCATATTCAACGTACAGCGCACTGGCCCTTCGACCGGTCTGCCCACACGCACCTCGCAAGCCGACCTCGCCTTCACCGCGGGCCTCTCGCACGGCGACACGAAGCACGTTCTGCTGCTGCCCGGATCGGTCAAGGAGTGCTACCAGTCGGTCATCGACGCCTTCGATCTTGCAGAGCAGTTGCAGACCCCGGTCTTCATCCTCAGCGACCTCGATCTGGGCATGAACAACTGGATGTCCGAACCCTTTGAATATCCCGAGAAGCCGCTCAATCGCGGCAAGGTTCTCAACGCCCAACAGCTTGAAGAGTTGGGCGGATTCGCTCGCTACCAGGACGTGGACGGCGACGGCATCGCCTATCGTACCCTGCCCGGAACCGATCATCCTCTGGCGGCTTACTTCACGCGCGGCACCGGTCACAACGAGAAGGCTCTCTACTCCGAGCGGCCTGCCGACTACGAGAACAACCTGCTTCGCCTGTCGCGTAAGTTCGAGACCGCGCGCACGATGGTTCCCAAGCCGATTCTCGAAGGCACGGGCAAGGAGTCGGTTGGCATTATCGCCTTTGGAAGCAGCGACTTCGCCGTCGAAGAGAGCCGCGACCAGCTTGCCAGGGAGATCAGTCTCGCCACCGACTATCTGCGCATTCGCGCCTTCCCGTTCACGCAGGAGGTCGCCGAGTTCGTCGCCACGCATGACCACATCTACGTCGTCGAACAGAATCGCGACGCGCAGATGTTGAACCTGCTGAAGGTCGATCTCGACCCGGTCGAAGCCATCAAACTGCACTCCGTGCTGCACTTCAACGGTCTGCCTCTGGACGCCCGTACCGTCACCACCGCCATTGCCGCGCTAGAAGGAGCTCGCTAAGCCATCATGTCGACCACACCAATCACCACCCCAGCAGCTTCCGCAGCCGTCAAACCCGTCAAGACCAACCACATCGGCCTACAGATTCTGGACTATCGCGGCTCAAAGTCCACGCTCTGCGCCGGTTGCGGACACAACTCCGTCTCCGAGCGCATCACCGAGGCCTTCTTCGATATGGGCATCCAGCCCGAGCGCGTGATGAAGATGAGCGGCATCGGCTGCTCGTCCAAATCCCCCGCCTACTTCATGTCGCGCTCGTTCAGCTTCAACGGCGTACATGGCCGCATGCCCGCAGTTGCAACCGGCGCACTGCTGGCCAACAAGACCATGCGCTCGATCGGCCTGAGCGGCGATGGAGACACAGCCTCGATCGGTATGGGGCAGTTCATTCACCTGCTGCGGCGCAACGTCCCAATGATCTATATCGTTGAGGACAATGGCGTTTACGGCTTGACCAAGGGCCAGTTCTCGGCCACCGCTGACCTTGGCTCGCGGCTGAAGAACGGCGTGGTCAACGAGCTTCCAGCCATCGACATCTGCGCGCTGGCGATCCAGATTGGCGCGACCTTCGTCGGACGATCTTTCTCCGGCGATAAGAAACAGCTCTCCGCCATGCTGAAGGCCGCCGTCGCGCACAAGGGAACCGTGCTGCTCGACGTCATCTCGCCTTGCGTCACCTTCAACGATCACGAAGGCTCGACCAAGAGCTACAAGTACATGCAGGCGCACGAGGAGGAGGTCGGCGAGGTGGGCTTTGTGCCACACTTCGAGGATCTGACCATCGACTACGACCATGACACCACCACCGACGTCGCTCTGCACGATGGCTCGCACATGCGTCTGCGCAAGATCCACGCCGCCTACGCTCCGACCGACAAGGTGCAGGCGCTGAAGTTGCTGATGGAGACCCACGCCAAGGGCGAGGTTCTTACCGGCGTCTTCTACGTTGATACCACCAGACCGGACTTTTCGACCCTGCTGAACACGGTCGATGAGCCGCTGGCGACGTTGCCAGAGAGCCGTACCCGGCCCAGTCGCGAAGTTCTGGCCGAGATCATGGCTGACCACGTTTAGTTGGGGAGAGATATAGTCCCCCCTGGGGTATGTATACGTATATTGCAGATTACAAACATCTTGCAATTGCATATATACGCATTAGTATATATGCAACGTCTTCTGGACTGGCGATTTTTGTGATCAAAGTGAAAGGCCCGACGAGTTTTGTCGGGCCTTTCACTTTGGTCTACTGAATTAATTATACGGGCTAGAGCGTAACTCCTATGCCAACTAATTTTGCGTGGCAGGTCGTTGATATAACAAGCGTTCGTCTGAAATATTGAAGTGTAGAGGCTTGACATCGGGTTTTCTGCGTTTTTTGCCTGCTCGCCCATGCTGTTTGCAAACGTGTGGGGTAGAATTGACAGCCGTTATAGGTCGGGCCTTCAGCCCTTGGTCTCTGTATTGTCCGAATCCCCAGGCCTTCGGCCTGGGCTGGTATAGAACGGGCCTTTGGCCCTTGCCAGACAAAGACAAGAGCAAAAGACAAGGGCAAAAACAACGACAAAGACAACGGCAACAGCAGATTCCTCCGCTGCGCTGCGGAATGACAAACAAAAGATTGCGGAATGACAGACAAAAACGGGCACTGGCAACAATCATGGCTAGGGGTGTGAACTGTGTTCCTCTCATCCATCGCGATTTGCTCCCATCTATCGCGATGTTTCTGCGATGGATGGAGCACCCGGTGATGGAGGGGTAAAGAAATGAACTGAAGTCGTTGGTCCAAAGAGAAGATTTCGGCAATTTCTCTGCCTCTTATGCGCCGTGAAATCGATTCAAACGCCGTACAATCAAAGCATGGGACGCATCCGCATACTCTCCGACCAGGTCGCCAACCAGATCGCCGCCGGAGAGGTCGTCGAGCGCCCCGCCTCCGTTGTAAAAGAGCTGCTGGAGAACTCGCTGGACGCCGGAGCCACCCGCATCCGCATTGAGGTCGAGGCGGGCGGACGCAAGCTTATTCGCATCATCGACAACGGCCACGGCATGGTGCGCGACGACGCTCTGCTGGCCTTTGAACGTCACGCCACCTCCAAGTTGCGCAGCTCCGACGACCTGCTCACGATCCGCACCATGGGCTTTCGCGGCGAGGCTCTGCCCTCCATCGCCAGCGTCTGCCGCCTGACGCTGGAGACCCGCGCCGCCGAGGAGCAGACCGGCACGACCGTCGAGATCGCTGGCGGAAAGATTCTCCGCGTCGAGGAGTCCGGCCTGCCCGCCGGAACCACCATTGCCGTGCAAGACCTCTTTTACAACACTCCGGCGCGACGCAAGTTTCTCAAGTCCGAGCAGACCGAGTTGAGCCACATTGCCGCTCTGGTGACCCACTACGCTCTGGCTAACCCCAATCGCCACTTCGAGTTGCACAGTTCCACGCAGGCTCTTCTGGTCGCTCCCTCGGTCGCCACCGCGGCCGACCGTCTCTTCCAGATCTTTGGCCACGATGCCGCCGCCCTTATGCTGCCCACCGCCGCCGAGATCGACTTTACCCGCGCTGGCCTGCCCGAGCCTCCGCCCTGGCGACGCGAGGCCGACTACACTCCGCCCGATCCCGGATTTCTGCGCCTGACCGGCTTTGTCTCCAAGCCGGAGTTGCAAAAGCTCAACCGCAACTCGGTCTACGTCTTCGTCAACCAGCGTCTGGTTCGCGACCGTCTGGTTCTGCACGCGCTCGCCGAGGCCTATCGCAACATCATTCCGCCAACCTCCTACCCGGTCGTCCTGCTCTTTCTGGAGATGCCGCCGCAGGAGGTCGATGTCAACGTTCACCCGGCCAAGACCGAGGTTCGCTTCCGCCAATCCAGCTTCGTCCACGACTTCATCCGCGACTCCGTCCGCACCACGCTGATGACCGCGCGTCCCGCGGCCAGCTTTGCTACCGCGCTCGGCGAGCAGCACGGCGGCATCTCGCAGGCCAGTTCCTCGCTGCTGATCGACGTAAGCCCCATGCCCGGAGCGCCCGACGATCCCGTCTTCCAGCCGCGAGCCGTCACTGAGTCGGAAGGCGCGCCGAATGCAGACGACACAGCCGCGTTCAACCTGCAAGCGCCGATCGTCGCCGAAGCCACAGACCGTCTGGCCTTTGGCGAGAACAGCATCGCCGTCGGATGCGAGTCGGAGAGCTACGCCTCAGCGAGCCAAGGGTGCGACTCGGTCGATTCGAGTGAGGCCGGAACCCTGCTCTCGCTGGCAACGCTGAAGCCGCTCGGCCAGTTCCGCGACTCGTTCATTCTCGCCGTCAACGAAGACGGACTGTGGATCATCGACCAGCATGTAGCCCACGAGCGCGTTCTCTTCGAGAAGATTCTGCGCGCCCGCGAGGTCGAGCAGGTCCAGCGGCAGCGTCTCCTGATGCCTCTGCTGGTCGATCTTCTCCCCGCGCAGATGATCTCGTTTGCCGCCATCGCGCAGGAGTTGGAGCGCAACGGCTTCGAGGCCGAGCCATTCGGCCCGCGCACCCTCGCCATCAAAGCCGCGCCGGTGGGACTCGAAGGACGCGAACTGGAACGAATGCTGGAAGAGGTTTTAGCCGTCCCCGAGCGCGAACAGCAGACCGAAAATGCCGAGGCGCGCCGACGCCGCATCGCCGCATCCATCGCCTGCCACGCAGCGATCAAGATCAACATGCCGCTCGAACCCACGAAGATCGAGTGGCTTCTGGCCGAGTTGGCCAAGACCGAACACCCCACCAGTTGTCCCCACGGACGACCCATTGCTTTACGTTATTCTCACAAAGACATCCAAAGAGCCTTCCAACGCATTTAGAATGGAAAGACGACGAAGAATCGGAACCACTATTCTTCCAACGCATTTTGAATGTAATCCCGCAGCTCGCTCTTTGAAAAATCGTCAGTAACCGGCCAGAAGCACGGCCCGAACCCAAGAATATCCCCCAACGCAGACGCGAAGGATTGCTGGTGTGCCCCCTTTCGAGCGCGCCGCCCAGCAGGAAGGCAACATCTACTTTGAACACCCCGAGCAACCCCGAAATCCCGACCTCAACCACCCAGTCCTCCGCTATTCCTTCCGCCGAGCAGCTGGCTGAGACGCGCCTGAAGCAGTGGCACCAGCAGGGCGAGGCCTTACTGACGATCGAGAACCTGCGCAGTTGGATCAACACTGCCGGTCTGGTTCTCTTCACCCCGCGCCCGCAGATCGCCTCTCCCGCGCCCTCACTGGTTGAAGCCGTCCTCGGCGCGCCCACGCCAACCCCCACAATCGAGCAGACCAAGGAGGCCCGCAGCCTTCTCGCCCGTCTCGTCTCCGAGGGGCTGGCCGTTCCGCTGAACCTTCTCGGCGTAGCCGGTGGATCGCCCAGCGACACTCCCGACTTTGTAGCCTCCACCGCCGTCTTCACCTACGTCTTTACCCTGCGCGGCGACAAGGCATGGAAGCAGCCCCCAACTACCTCGGGAGCCTTCAAGGTCTCGCCGCTGGCTCTGGCCACGCACGAGGCTCTCTCGCGGCTCGGCCCGAAGTCGGCCTACGATCTGACCACCGAACTGGGCAAAGAGGTCACCGAGACCGCCGTTCTGCGCTCGCTCAATGAGCTTTGGGCGCATCTCCGCGTTCTGCCCCTCACCCAGACTGGCCCCGACGATCCCACGCTCTGGGAGCTAACCAGCACGCGCTTCGGCAAGCAGATCAAGGCCGGAGCCAACGCCGGACAGCCCTCGGCGCTCTCCGCACTCATCTCGCTCTACCTCGGTCAGGCCGTGGTCGCCGCCGAAGACGAGATCGAGAGCTTCCTGTCGCCGCTGGCCTCGCGCTCGCGCATCCGCGACGTCATCCACGCGCTGCTCTCCGCGCGCCAGTTGGAGACGGTCGCCGTCGAGGGACGCACCATGCTGCACGTCTCCGGCTCGCTGCCCGCATTCCTCGCGCCCGCACTCGCCGAGGGCGAAGCGCAGCCCGCAGAGGTTGAAGGCGTTCCCACAGAAGCGTCCGAGACTGTAGAGGGCGAAGGCGCTCCGCGCATCACCAAGTTCATCGCCAAGCCGCGCAAGATCGGCACGGGCTATTTGGCCAAGGCCAAGCCCTCGCAGTTTGGCGAACGAGCCTTCCCCGAGAAGCCAGCGTTCGGCTCCAAGCCCAGCTTTGGCAGCAAGCCTGCCTTCGGCACACGGCCCGCGTTCGGCTCCAAGCCCGGATTCAAGTCCGGCGGCGGATTCAAGCCGTCGTTCCGCACCGGCTCCGGCCCAGCCCCCGACCGCGAGCGTCGTCCCTTCAACAAACCGGCCTCCGGCGGATTCGACAAGCCGTGGGAGGAGGAGAAGCGCCGCCGCATGGCCGCTATCTCCCGTCCTTCCGCGCCTCCCGTGCAGGATCAATCCCTCGATCTAGCCGCCTCGGCATCGGGAGACGCCGCATCCTCAACTCCGTCCTACACGCCGCGCCCCTACACCCCGCGCAGCGAGGGTTCAGGAGATCGTCGTGGATTCGGCGGCAAGCCCAGCTTTGGACGCAAGCCGTCCTTTGGTGGAAAGCCCTCGTTTGGCAGCAAGCCACGCTTCGGAGACAAACCATCTTTTGGCGGCCGACCCTCCTTCGGAGACAAGCCGCGCTTTGGTTCCGACTCGCGTCCTCCACGCCGCGACTTCGCACCACGCGGAGACTTTGCCCCACGAGCCGACGGCCAGTCCAGCGATGCGCGTCCACCGCGCAAGACCTTCAGCAAACCGGGAACCTTCGGACGCAAGCGCGAAGGCTTTGCAGCCCGTCCGTCCTTTGGCGATAAGCCATCCTTCGGCGACAAGCCCCGCTTCGGCGGAGACTCTCGCCCGCCCCGTCGCGACTTTGCGCCGCGCTCCGACCGTGGCGACCGTCCCTCCTTCGAAGGCGCACGCAGCGGCGGCTCGTACTCGCCGCGTCCTCAGGGCGACCGTCCTTACGGTGGCCGTCCGCAGCGCAGCGAGGGCAGCGGTTTTGCCCCACGCAAGCCCTTCGGCGACCGTCCTTCGGGCGGATCCGGCTACAAGGGAAAGTCAGGATTCGCAGGCAAGCCCAGCTTTGGCGGCGATCGCAAGCCCTATGCCGGAAAGCCCAGAGAGTCCAACGACCGAGGCTTCACCAGCGAGAGCGGCAAGCGAGTCTACAAGAAGTTCGACGCTCCCCGCGACCGTCCGGCGCGGCCTTACTCCTCGGATCGTCCAGCGCGTCCTTACTCGTCTGAGCGTTCCGATCGCCCAGCCCGCACCGAGGGTTCTGGAGGCTACGCAGGCAAATCCTCCGGTGATTTTTCCCCAAGAAAGTTTGCTGGCAAGCCGGGAGGTTTTGCAGGGAAATCTGGCGGATTCGCGGGGAAATCGAGCGGCTATGCAGGCAAGCGACCCTCCGGCAAGCCCGGTTTTGGCAAGAAGCCGTTCAGCAAGTCGGGAGAGGCCTTCACCGGCAACCCGACCAGCACCTTTGCCAAGTTTGCCGGACACAATAAGCCCTTCGGCAATCGTCCTCCCGCCCGCAAGTTCAAGCCCAATGGGAATGAGTCCGCCTAATGCGTCAAGACAGATCCATGGATGAAGTCATCCTTTCCGCCGCATCCACCAGCCCGCGCCGTCCGGTCATCGCCATCGATGGTCCGGCCGGCGCGGGAAAAAGTACGCTTGCGGCGCATCTGGCGCGGCGATTCAAACTCCTCAACATCGAGACGGGGGCGATGTACCGCGCCTTGGCGCTGAAGGCAATCGAGAGCGACTTTGCCTTCGACGAGGAGCCGCCCCTACTCCAACTCGCCGCCTCTACCCGCATCCAGCTTGTGCCGCAGTCCGACGGAAACCGCGTCCAGCTTGACGGAACGGACGTCTCGCGCCGCATTCGCGAACCCGATGTTACGTCGGCGGCCTCGCAGATCTCCATTCATCCCCGTCTGCGCGCCTGGATGGTCGAGCAGCAGCGCGCCCTTGGAGTCAAGGGCGGAGTCGTCATGGAGGGCCGCGACATTGGAACCGCCGTCTTCCCCGACGCCGAGGTCAAGATCTTTCTCGACGCTTCTCCTGAGATTCGCGGCAACCGACGCTTCAGTCAGGTCACTCCTGCGCTACAGTCCCCCGCCGTGCAGTCCGAGGAGCAACTCCGCGCAGACAAACAGGCGATCATCGACGAGATGCGCGACCGCGATCGGCGCGACCGTAGCCGCACAGAATCCCCTCTGCGTCCTGCTGAGGATGCTGTAATTCTTGATTCCACAGCGCTGACACTCGAAGAAGTTTTAGCCCGCGCCGAAGAGATTGTACTGGCCCACCTCCAGCCAAGTAACTCTATAACACAATAAAAATTATTTTCTTGTGCAATTCGTTGCGATCTGTGCTAACCTTCAATCATCGTTCGAAACAGATTGGTTTCTACGACGCATGTAGGATGTCGGCCCCGATTTGAATCAAGCGGCAAATTCATTTGTACTAAGGAAATAATCAACATGGAACAGGGAACAGTGAAGTGGTTTAACGATGCCAAGGGGTTTGGCTTCATCAGCCGTCAGAACGGCGAGGATGTGTTTGTTCATTACTCGGCGATCAATTCGAACGGTTTCAAGAGCCTTCAAGAAGGTCAGGCTGTGCAGTTCAACGTAGTCAAG
>JARLFY010000077.1 GCA_031296325.1 Acidobacteriaceae bacterium
CCATCGGTGAAGATCGGTGTTAAGCCTTTCCCTCTGGGTTCAACGAGGGCGGATGGCAAACAGCGGCTGGCCGTACTCGACCGGCTTACCTGCTACGGCGATGCGCTTGACGATCTCTCCAGCCACGTCGCTCTCGATCTCGTTCATCAACTTCATCGCTTCGACGATGCATATGACCTGACCGACCTCGACCTGATCGCCGATCTTCACGAAGCTCGGCGCGCCGGGCGATGGGGCGTCGTAGAACGTCCCCACGATGGGCGACTTCACCTCGTGCAGCTTCTCCTCGGGTTCAGCCACCGGAGCGGCGGCAACCGGCATCGCAATCGGAGCGGCGCTCAGGCCGGGATTGTGCTCCTCGCCCGCATTGGCAATCTGCCGTGCCAGAGCCAGATCGGAGAGGCTTGCGCCAGCGGCCCCGGCAAACTTGATGCGCACCTTCAGGTCTGCGCGCTCCATGTCAAACTCGGCGATCCCCTCGGTCTTGAGAAAATCGACCAGCTCACGCAACTCCTCTAACTGATTGCTGTCCATGCTCACTCTCTCTCGCGCATCACGCGCCATTGCTTTTCGGTTCACTGTATCCAGATCATCTTCCCTACGCTATCGACAAAGATATATTGTCCTTCTGCGCGAAGGGAAGAATCTCCGTATTTGTCTCGCAGTGCGATACTCTACACCATTGATAAAGCTCTAATCCATCATTTCTGGAGCATCTTCGGAATTGCGATAGACCGACTTGTTTGTCGTTCCGAAACACCTTTGTTCGCATTCCGTAGCATTTTTGTTTGTCATTCCGTAGCGAAGCGAAGGAATCTGCTTTTGCTCACTCAACAACGGTCTACACCATTAACGAAAATATCCTAAACTTCTGCCTCTACAGCTCGATCCATGCCTTGGGGCTTGGTGTAAGAATCTCACACCCGGAGCGCGTTACCAAGACCGTATCTTCAATGCGCAGGCCAAAGCGTCCGGGCATGTAAATGCCAGGCTCAATTGTAACGATCATTCCTGTTTTCAGCTTCTGCGTCTGCTTGGTTGCGAGTCGCGGACTCTCGTGAATCTCCAGCCCAACGCCGTGGCCGGTGGAGTGGGTGAACCACTCGGCAAGCCCGGCGCGGCGCAGTACGGAGCGCGTTGCCTCGTCCACGTCGCCGGTTGTAACGCCCGAGCGCACAGCGGTCACGCCTGCCTCCTGCGCCTCCAGCACGGCGTCGTATGCGTTGCGTTCTTCGCTGGTCGCGCGGCCCATATGCACGGTGCGCGTCATGTCGGAGCAGTAGCCATCGAGCAGTACGCCAAAGTCCAGAGTCACAAATCCGCGTCTGGGCAGCTTGGCCAGCGTCGCATGACCGTGGGGCAGGGAACTGCGCTCTCCGCTGGCGACGATGGTCTGGAAGCTCATAGCCTCGGCCCCGGCAAGCCGCGCGCGATGCTCCAACTCGGCGGCCACGGCAACCTCGGTCATTCCCGGCTGCATGTAGCTCAGAATGTGGTCGAAGAGCTTGCATCCCAGTGCGGCGGCGGCGCGCAGTTTGGCGATCTCGTCGGCGTCCTTGATCTCGCGCAGCTTGGCGACCAGCGGCTCCAGTGCAACAAAGAGCGACTTGCGCAGCTTGCTCGGAACGGCCTTCTGCATCGCAGCCAGATCGGCAACCGTGGTCTGCGTCTGGTCGAAGCCGCAACGCTTGACGCCCGCCGTGGCAATCCACTCGCAAGCGGCCAGAAGCGGAGACTTGGTGGCGATAATCACTTCGCTGCCAACCGCCTCGGCCTTGGCCTGCGCAGTGTAGCGTCCGTCGGTAAATAGAACCGCGCGCTTGTTGGCCTTCGACCCCTTTGCCTCGCCAGCGCACAACACCAACGCCGCGCTCGATCCGGTAAACCCGCATAGCCAGCGCACATCCGGCAGATGCGTCACCAGCAATGCATCGACTCCTGCCTCCAGCGCTGCGCTCTCTGCCTTCTTCTTCCGCAAATTTATGCTCATTCTTATCATTCTACCAATCGAAGTACATCGTGAGCTGCATGGGGGATTCGGATAGACCAATTTGTTGTCATTCCGTAGCATCATTTGTTTGTCATTCTGAGCGTAGCGAAGAATCCCCGCATTTCGCTCACTCCACGACGGTCTGCCCCATCACCGAAAATGTATTAGAAACCAGCTATCATGGCTTATGGCCGGAACCATCGCCGATCACCCCGTGACAGAGAAAAAATCCATCGTTACGCGACGCAACTTCCTGCTTGGCTCGGGAGCTGCGGCGGCTGGTCTCGCGCTCTACTCCGGCGAGATCGCCCGCCACGAGATCAGCATCGTCACGCAGGAGATCGTGATTGCCAAACTTCCTGCGGCGTTTCATAACCTGCGCATCGCGCAGATCTCCGACATCCACTTCGACGAGTACACTGAGCCGTCCTTTCTGCGTCGCGTCGTCGCGCAGGTCAACTCGCTCAAGCCCGATCTGGTGCTGCTTACCGGAGACTTCATCAGCGTTGTCCCCATGGGGCAGAAGTTCGCCTATGGAGCGATCTTTCGCTGCGCCGACGTCCTGCGCGGACTAACCTGCCCACTGCGCATGGCCGTCATGGGCAACCACGATTCCTTCCTCGGCGCGCCAGATATTCGCGAGGGACTGGCCACCGCCTCCATCCCGTTGCTGGTCGACCAGCGCATCCCCATCGAACGCGATGGTCAGCGTCTATGGATCGTGGGCATCGACGAACCCCTCACTGGCCATCCCAACCTCAACGTGGCTATTCCCCGTCGCCCGGACGGCCCTGTGATTCTGATGTCTCACGGCCCAGACTACGCCGATACTATCTTGGCCCACCCACGCGGCCAGCACGTCGATCTGGTGGTCTCGGGCCACTCCCACGGCGGCCAGATACGCCTGCCCTTTCTCGGCGCGCTGAAACTCCCCGAGGGAGCCAAAAAGTACTCCGAAGGCCTCTACCACCTCGGCCCCATGCAACTCTATGTCAACCGCGGCATCGGAGCCGTAGGCGTTCCCTTCCGCCTGAACTGCCCGCCGGAGATCACTCTGTTTACCCTGAAATCAGGAACCGATGGTTAGAACCTTTTCGGGATTGCTATAGACCTACTTGTCCGTAATCCACAGCATCGTTTGTCATTCCGCAGCGAAGCGGAGGAATCTGCTTCTGTCTCTGTCTATATTTGTCATGGCTGTTCTTCGCTTGTCATTCTGAGCGAAGCTCAGAATCCCCGCATTTTGCTTACTGTGCGCAGAAGCCTTATCGCGCGCGACCGGCGGGCTTCTTTTCTTGCGGCATGACGGAGACGTTGGAGACGGCCTTGGGTCCGCTCATCTTTACCATCCAGGCGTCGAGCAGGCTGCGCTTGAACCTCCAGCGGTTGCCCAGCTTGAAGGCCGGAATAAAGCCCTCCGAGGCGTAGCGGTACAGCGTGTCGCCGCTAATGCCCAGATACTCCGCCGCCTGACGAATATCCATCACCTCGCGCATCATCTGCTGGACTGCACCCGCCATGGTAGAACTCTCCTTGAAAGCTCGAAGAAACCCGTAACCGTACTCCGTGAAACCCGAAGATACAGGGTCAAACCCCTGCCCCATCCGGTACTCCCTTTGTATTCCCAAACCAACGCGCAGGCAACAGGATTCTTCTCCCCCATCGCCGGAGGCCATGGCTTTGCTACTAACTAACTGATAAACAAAGAAAGGCGGCAGCATCCCGAGGAGGATACTGCCGCCTTTTCTTGTTTATTGTACGGATTACTTCTTCGGCTGTAGACCCGTAACCACCTCGAAGTAGTCGTCGCTGACGGTGCGGTTCTTGCTGATGGCGTCGGCGATGGAGATGCTGCCGATTTTATTGCCCTTGAGCACGACCAACTGGCCGAACTTGCCCTCGTGAACCAGGTCGATGGCGGCCAGTCCGTAGCGCGTCGCCAACATGCGATCGAAGGCCGTGGGCGTTCCGCCGCGCTGGGTGTGTCCCAGGTTGACCGAGCGGGTCTCGTAGCCCGTTCGCTTCTCGATCTCCTCGGCCAGAGCTTGTCCAATGCCGCTCAGGCGTGCGTGTCCGAAGGAGTCCAGCTTATCTCCGACGGTGAGTTGACCCTCGACGTGGGGCAGCTTGGCTCCCTCGGCGACGACCACGATGGCGAAGTTCTTGCCGCTCGCCCAACGCGCCTTCACCAGACGAACCACCTCGTCGATGTCGATCGGCTTCTCGGGTGCCAGAACCACGTCCGCGCCTCCGGCAACGCCAGCCGTCACGGCGATCCAGCCCGCGTCGCGGCCCATCACTTCGACCACCTGCACACGGCTGTGCGCCTCGGTCGTCGAGTGTAGCCGGTCGACCGCCTCGGTTGCGATGGTCACTGCCGTGTCAAAGCCGAAGCAGGCGTCGGTACCGTTCAGGTCGTTGTCAATCGTCTTCGGCACTCCAACGCACTTGACGCCGCGCTCGGCCAGCGCCAGCGAGATCGACTGCGTGTCGTCTCCGCCAAGCGCGATGACGGCATCCAGCTTCTGATTCTGAATCACCTTCAGACACTGCTCGAATCCGCCGGGAATCTTCTTGACGTTGGTGCGCGAAGACTTCAGAATTGTTCCGCCGCGATGCAGAATCCCGCTCGTCGTCTCCAGCGTCAGCGGCATGGTGACGTTATCCAGAACGCCGCGCCATCCCTGCATGAATCCGATGAACTCATCGTCATAGTGCAGAATGCCCTTGCGCACAACCGCACGAATCACAGCGTTCAGGCCGGGGCAGTCCCCGCCTCCGGTCAACATACCAATCCGCATCTTTTTAAAACCTCGCAATCAAAATTATTCCAACCACAGAGAATCATACTGCAACCGCCGCCCCGCTGGTATTACTCCGCTTTTTTGTTTGTCATTCCCGAAGGTAATCTGCTTCTGCCGTTGCCTTTGCTTGTCATTCTGAGCGCAGCGAAGAATCCCCGCATTTTGTTCGTAGCGCAACACATTACGCTAACGCTGAAAGCGCTCCAGCGCGTACAGAGACGCATTCGCGCATTTTTTATAATTCTTCCTTTTCGAGCGACGATGAATCGGTGTATAGTCGTGAGCCATCGAGGTATTCCTGATGAGCGAGAATCCGAAGCTGTACCACTTCTATGTTGGCGAGTACAGGTTTGAAACCGACAAGTCCTCCTTGACCGGAGCCGAGATCAAATCGCTGGCCGCCGTCACTCCAACCCATCAGCTCTTCTATCGAGACGATGTCAACGCTCCTGACCGCCTGATCCGCGACACGGAGACCGTCGAAATGGTTCCAAATACGGCCTTGGGAGAACCCATCTCCGACGACGAGGCCATTGCACTGGATGCGGTCGACGAACACGGACACTTCTACGCCGTTCCCAACACCAGCTACAAGCGTCTCAAATCCAATCCATAACCCGTCGCCCAGAGCCTTTTCGGAATGGCAATAGCTCCATTTGCATGTCATTCCGTAGCGAAGTGTAGGAATCTGCTTCTCTTCGCACCGCGATGGTCTACCCCATCGCTAAAATGCTCTACGCCTCCAAGCGCACGGGAGCCATCAGGCGCGCGTGCATTCCTACGAAGCAACGCCTTGCCGCGTATCAAACTCGCGGCAAGGCGTTGCTGAATTTCTGCTTGATCCTATGAAAAGGGCAGGGAAGAGTCCCTGCGTTGGACTACTTCTTCGGCGCGGACTGCTGGGCCGCCGTGCCAGAGAGCACGGAGTGGTCGCCGCTGGAGCGCGCCATCAGAACCGTCAGCGAGATGGAGATCACCATGAAGAGAACGGCTCCCCATGTGGTGAGCTTGGTCAGCAGGTTGGCTGCACCGCGCGGGCCAAAGGCCGTCTGCGAACCCTGACCGCCAAATGCTCCCGCCAGATCGGCGGATTTGCCCTGCTGTAGAAGCACTACGCCGATCAGAAACAGGCAGACGATGACATGAACCACAATCAGAAAATAGATCATCGGGATTCTAAAAACCTCGAACTACTGAGATACGGCGACAACAGAGCACCGTGAGCCGGATACCTCCGGCGAAGCTGATACAACGACAGCGCATGCGAATCGCACAGTCTAAAAGATAGTGTAACACTGCACCGTCAAGGGATTCTCAAGAACACAGAAAAGTCCTGCGGCTCTAAGTCGCTGTCTGTAAACTGCCGGGTGCCCCATCCATCGCGGTTTCCTCCGCGATGGGTAGGATGCAAGAAGCTCGCACCAAGGGCCGTTGTTCTTGCCGTTTCCGTTGCTTGTTTTTTTGTTTGTCATCCCCAAGGGGATTTGCTTTTGCCTTTACTGTTGCCGTTGCCTGGCAAGGGCCAACGGCCCGTTCTATACCAGCCTAGGCCGTAGGCCTAGGTAAACGTTCAGCACAAAAACTAAGGGCTGAAGGCCCGACCTATTAACTTCAACTGATTCGCTTTCCGCGCCAGTACCAATAATCATTTTTGAAAAACAACAAAATCACAGCAAATCCGCATGTCAAGCTTTTACATTCCAATAATTCAGTGTAACCTCCATATAAACAACAATATACGGCATGGATATAGTTGAACGTTTAGTTATATCCCAGACCGTATAATTGAAGTAGTGGATACAGCGAAAGGCCCGGCGAGGTGTGTCGGGCCTTTCGTGTGCTTCTTCTCATATCCGTAGTAATTATGAGTGTAAGTATATATGAATAAGTATATACTAAACGGCATCACGCGTATAATCAGCAATATAGGTGTATACCCCTAGGGGGTATCCCGGATAAGCATCGGCGCTGGTGTAGGTTACTCTCGAAGGTACACATGAAGATTCGTCTGGACAAGGCATTGGTGGAGCGGGGTTTGGTTGGGTCGCGAGAGCGGGCGCAGGCGATGATTCTGGCCGGACGCGTGTTGGTGGCAGAGCAGAAGGTGCAGAAGCCGGGAACGCCGATCGACGAGGGTGCGGCCCTGCGTCTTCTGGGCGACGACCTGCGCTATGTCAGCCGCGGCGGACTGAAGTTGGAGGGAGCCATTGAGCGTTGGGGAATCTCCCTCGACGGTCGCGCCTGCATCGACGTTGGGGCCTCCACCGGCGGCTTTACCGACTGCATGTTGCAGCACGGCGCGCGCTCGGTTTTGGCCGTCGATACTGGCTACGGGCAGATCGCCCACAAGCTGCGCGTCGACCCTCGCGTGAGTCTTCGCGAACGATGCAACGCTCGCCTGCTTGGCGTGGGAGAGTTGCTGGAGCGGCAAGAATCAGGCGTCGGCGAGCAGGGGCCAGAGGCTCCGGCGATCTCGTTTCTGGCCATGGACGTCTCGTTCATCTCGGCGACGCTGGTCTTGCCGGCGGTCTTGCAGGCGTTGGTGCGGGAGGGCGAGAGCTGGTCCGGCGAGGCCGTCGTCCTCATCAAGCCGCAGTTCGAGGCGGGACGCGAACACGTCGGCAAGGGAGGAATCGTTCGCGATCAGGCTGCACGAGAGATCGCCATCGACCGCGTTCGGCAGTGCGTCGTCGAACTGGGCGGGGCGGGCATCGAGGTGATCGATTCCCCGATCCACGGCATGGAGGGCAACCACGAGTTCCTGCTGCACGCCCACTTCGCCAGTTCGATACCTGCTTGAATTCGAGCCAGTGTTGTCGGATGCGAAGAGCGATCTGATTGCAGTCTGGCTTGGCTTGATCGAGCTAGCTACACCGCCTGTTTTCCTTTGATCTCACGCGAGATCGAAGCGGTCGAGGTTCATCACCTTTCTCCATGCCGCCACGAAGTCACGCACGAAGATCTGCTGCGCGTCGCTGGATGCATAGACCTCCGCGAGGGCTCGAAGCTGCGAGTTTGAACCGAAGACGAGATCGACCACAGACCCCGTCCACTTGAGTTCGCCGGTCGCTCGATCGCGCCCCTCCAGCACGCCTTCAGAGGTCGCGGACTTCTGCCACTTCGTCTTCATGTCGAGAAGGTTCACGAAGAAATCGTTGGTCAAGGTTCCGGGTCGCTTGGTGAAAACGCCATGCTCGGACTGTTTGAAGTTTGCATTCAGCGCGCGTAGGCCACCGATCAGAACGGTCATCTCGGGAGCGGTCAGCGTCAACAGATTCGCTCGATCGACCAGCAAATCAGCCGCCGATCCCGCATGTTCCTTCCGAATGTAGTTGCGGAAGCCGTCTGCTTTCGGCTCCAATACGGCGAAAGACTCCACGTCGGTCTGCTCCTGCGATGCATCCATGCGTCCCGGCGAAAAGGGAACCTTCACGTCGCAACCAGCCTTCCGTGCAGCCTCCTCGACGGCTGCACATCCGCCCAGAACGATCAGGTCAGCCAGCGAGACCTTCTTTCCACCGGAGTGCGCGCCGTTGAAATCCGTCTGGATCGCCTCCAGCGTACGAAGGACCTTCGCCAGTTCGGCTGGCTGATTGACCTCCCAATCCTTCTGCGGAGCAAGGCGAATGCGCGCTCCGTTGGCTCCACCGCGCTTGTCGCTGCCGCGGAAGGTTGCCGCCGAAGCCCAGGCTGTTGTGACCAGTTGGGAGATGGAGAGTCCAGAGGCGAGGATTATGGACTTCAGGGCAGCAATATCCTGCGCTCCAATCAACTCATGATCCACTGCGGGAATGGGATCCTGCCACAGCAGCGGCTCCGTAGGAACGAGTGGGCCAAGGTATCGCGAGCGAGGCCCCATGTCGCGATGCGTCAGCTTGAACCATGCCTTGGCGAAGGCTTCTGTGAGCTCCTGCGGATTTGCCAGAAAACGTCTGGAGATCTTCTCGTAGATCGGATCCATTCTTAGGGAGAGATCCGTTGTGAACATGATGGGCGCGTGCCTCTTGGACGGGGCGTGAGCATCCGGCACGGTATCGGCCCCGGCTCCGCCCTTGGGAATCCACTGTTGTGCTCCGGCAGGACTTTTGGTTAGTTCCCACTCGTACTTGAAGAGGTTTTCCAGATAATCGTTGTCCCACTTTATCGGGTTGGTGGTCCATGCTCCCTCCAGCCCGCTGCTGATCGTATCGACGCCTTTGCCGCTGCCAAAGCTGTTTTTCCAGCCCAGGCCCTGCTCTTCGATGTCGGCTGCCTCAGGTTCGGGGCCGACATATTTGCTGGGATCGGCAGCGCCATGCGCCTTGCCGAAGGTGTGTCCCCCGGCGATGAGGGCGACCGTTTCTTCGTCATTCATCGCCATGCGAGCGAAGGTCTCCCGAATATCCCGTGCTGCGGCAATGGGATCGGGCCTGCCGTTGGGGCCTTCCGGGTTCACATAGATCAGGCCCATCTGAACAGCGCCGAGAGGATTTTCGAGCTGTCGGTCGCCGCTGTAGCGTTCGTCGGCCAGCCACTTGCCCTCCGGCCCCCAGTAGATGTCCTCTTCCGGCTCCCAGATGTCTTCGCGCCCGCCGCCGAAGCCGAAGGTCTTGAGTCCCATCGACTCCAATGCCACAGTCCCGGCAAGAATTATCAGGTCGGCCCAGGAGATCTTTCGTCCGTACTTCTGCTTGATGGGCCAGATCAACCGGCGCGCCTTGTCGAGGCTCACGTTGTCCGGCCAACTATTGAGGGGAGCGAATCGCTGTGCTCCGGCTCCTGCTCCGCCGCGACCATCGGAGATGCGGTAGGTTCCTGCGCTATGCCACGCCATACGGACGAAGAACGGCCCATAGTGACCGTAGTCCGCCGGCCACCAGTCCTGCGAGGTCGTCATCAAGGCTCGGAGATCTTTGACGACGGCATCCAGATCGAGACTCTTGAACTCTTCAGAGTATTTGAACGTCTCGTCCATGGGATTGGACAGGGGGGAGTGCTGATGCAGAATCTTCAGATTGAGTTGATTGGGCCACCAGTCAGCGTTCGTTGAGGCTCCAGCAACTGTGGACTTGCGGGTGTCGCTCGAAAACGGGCACTTAGTTTCGTCTGACATGGCTCTCTCCTTTGACTGCTAGCAGATCAATACCGCGCACAGTATAGGAGTATGGGGCAAGATCTGACAACAAATTCTCTGCGGATAGAGAATTTCTCGTAATGGTGTATCCCGTCGTCGAAGGAAGACAAGCAGATTCCTCCGCTTTGCTGCGGAATGACAGACAAAGCGGTCTACAGCAATTCAGAAACTGCTATGAAGCGAGAGCTGGGTTAGGAGACGCCGAGGCCCTGCGAGCCTTCGATGCGTAGGCCGTATGGTAGTCCGGCGAAGGGTGCGCTCGCTGGCAGGGTAACGACCAGCGCCTCTGCGGTTTGCTTAAAGGCAAGTTGTTGGGGCGAAGGGCCGAGCAGTGTGACGCGCTCGACCTTGGACGAGTTGGTCGAGAGCGACTTGATCGTCGCCTCGGCGGGCATCTTGCTGCTGAAGGCGTAGAGCTTGCCGCCTGCCGTGGTGAAGCGGAAGGTCGCCTCGGTGTGGGGATTGCGCGCATGGGGAGCGTCCGGGTCGCTGCCCTTGATCGCGTTGGTCTGGTCGGCGGTTGAGCCGCCCTTCCAGTCTGGCGGGCACTCGGTGGCGATGCCGGGTCCCTCGCCCATCAGTCGCCAGGGACGCGAGTCGTAGATCCCCTCGCCATTCGCCTTCAGCCACTCGCCGACCTCGCGCAGAGACCTCTGCTGGTTCTCTGGAATGCTGCCGTCGCCCTTGGGGGAGATGTTCAGCATCAGATTGCCGCCCAGACTGCATATCTCGACGAGTTCCTCGACGACGCTGGCCGCAGAACGCACGTTCATCGGTTTGGGACCCTCGGTGTAGCCCCAAGTGCTGCACAGAGCGTCGTCAACCTGCCAAGAGAAGGGGTAGATCCACTTAGGCATTCGTCCGGACTTCTCGAAGTCTTGCACGCTGCCGGCGAGATAGGCCCAGTCCTTGGTGGCGAAGGTGACCTCCTTGCCCCACTTGGCCGCGCTATTGAAGTAATAGCTGGCCGCACGCAGCTTGACGTCGTCGTAGGTGCGCGGATTGATGCCGTTGTCGAAGTAGATCATCTGGGGCTCGTATTTATCTACAAGCTCCTGCACCCGGGCCAGCCAATCTTCCTGAAAGGCCTGACTGGCGCCGCCGTCGTTCATGTCGCCCGGGATCGGAGGGCCATAGAATCCTGCATATCGGGGGTCGAACTGGTCGTTCGCCAGACCGGCCTTGGGGTAGGCGAAGGTGTGGTGTTCCATGCGGTGGGTGGAGAGGCCGAAGATCAGATTCTGCTTGCGCACGGCTGCGGCCAACTCGCCGGTCAGGTCGCGCTTGGGACCCATCTTGCCCGCGCACCATGGAGTAATGTCGGAGTTCCACATGGCGAAGCCGTCGTGATGCTCAGCCACTGGAACGACGTACTTCGCTCCCGCGTCCTTGAACAACTGCGCCCATTCGGCGGGATCGTACTTTGGCACAGTGAAGAGTGGAATGAAGTCCTTGTAGCCGAACTTGTCCGGTGCGCCGTAGTGCTGGGTGTGCCATACCACGTCGGAGTTGTACATGTGCTTGATGTACCACTCATTGCCGTATGCCGGGATGGAATACAGCCCCCAGTGGATGAAGATGCCGAACTTCGCCGGATTAAACCACGCAGGCGTATGGTGCTGGTCGCGGATGGAGGCCCAGTTGGGCTTGAAGGGGCCGTCGATCAGAGGCTTGGGCTTGGCATAGGCGTCTGGCGAGCCGGGACGTGCGCCAACTTGGGCGTGCAATCCGTACGGAAGCAGGGTGGACGCAGCAGTGAGAAGTGAGGTTTGGGCGAGAAAGCTGCGGCGACTGATCGACATAGCAGTCAAAGATACGCTACGGATAGAACATCTTTCAAGACGCTCTGCGACTAGAGCCATCTCACGGTTACTGTAATGCAGAATGATATTGTCATTCTGACACTGCACGAAGTGCCGGGGAAGAATCCCCGCATTTTGTTCGTAGTGCGAACCATTACACCATCGCGGAAAATGATCCAAGCCGAGCGCAAAGCTGTTTCGCTGTTGAATCCATTTGCCGGGTGCCCCATCCATCGCGGTTTCATCAGCGATGGGTGGGAGGGATACAGTTCGCACCACAAGCCGCTGCTTTTGCCGTCGTCGTTGCCTATCGTTTGTTTGTCATTCCGCAGCGCAGCGGAATGACAAACAAAATCA
>JARLFY010000021.1 GCA_031296325.1 Acidobacteriaceae bacterium
ATCACCGCGCTGTATGCATTCATCCCACACAGCGCGATGTTGCTGCGATGGATAAGGCACCCGGCACCTCAACCAAAACAAAAGCGCGAAACAATCTCTCCGGGCTTATGGTCGATGATGAATGGTGCATTGCAGGCCATCGTTCCCTGAGAATGATTTGGGGCGAGATGGCTTGGCTTGGACGGCGAGTTGCGCTGCGACGGGGTAAAATTTTGATTGATGAATGAGATTATTACCAGCCGCGCCAATGCGCGGGTCAAGCAGCTTCGTGCGGCCTTTGCGGGGCAGGCGCGTCTCTCCGGGGGATTGGTCGCCATTGAGGGCGAGAACCTGCTGCGCGAGGCGTTGCGCAGTGGGCTACCGCTGAAGACGATCTTCCTCTCCGAGCGGGTGGCGCAGCCGACGTGGATTCCGCAGTCGGTCGAGCGGATGACGCTCTCCGACGAGGTCTTTGCCAGTGCGGTTGCGACGCAGCATCCACAGGGAATTGCGGCGCTGCTGGTGCCGCCGCGCTGGGAGATGGCGGCGGAGACTCCGGCGAACTCGCTGCTTCTGGTTGCGGCGGGATTGCAGGATCCGGGCAATCTGGGGACGCTGATCCGCTCGGCGGAGGCCTTCGGCGCGACGGCGGTTCTGACCACACCGGGAACGGTTAGCGAGTGGAATCAGAAGGCTCTGCGCGCCTCGGCGGGGTCGGTCTTTCGTGTTCCCGTGATACAGATTGCCGCCGAAGAGATTATTGCGCTGAAGATGCAGGGTGTGCGTTTTTATGCTGCCGTGGCTCCGGATTCTGGCTCGCAGGTGCTTCCTGCTGTCGATGCGGACATGGCCTGCGCATGCGCGCTGATGATTGGCAACGAGGGCGCAGGTCTGGGCGAGGAGTGGCTGGCGCTGGCCGATGCGCGGATTACGATTCCTACTCCCGGCGGGGTGGAGAGCCTGAACGCGGCGGTCGCGGGTTCGCTGCTGCTCTATGAGGCTTCGCGGCAACGCGGGGATTCTTCGCTTTGCTCAGAATGACAAAACCTGAAAACAGGTATGGAATGGCAAAGCTGAAACGGGTGTGGAGCGTGGTGGTGGCGAGGTAGTAGAGTGGAAGCGAAGATAAATTGCTGTTTTTTCTCAGAGGAAACCCCGTTGAAATCATTGCAAGAGAATGCCGCTGATCGTTTGCACGTCTCGCCTCGTCCTACTCGCCGTCAGATCCTTCACTCCGGCGCGGTTGTTGCTGGAGCCGCCCTCTTCCGTCCTTTGCAGGGCTTTGCTTTTCAGCGGCCTGGGCCGCAGGTCAAGATCTTCGACGTGCAGAAGTATGGTGCGGTGGGCGATGGAAAGACGCTGGATTCGGCGGCCTTTCAGCGCGCGATCGACGAGGCTGCGGCCTATGTGGGCAAGGCGCAGGTGCTGGTTCGCGGCGGGCGCAAGTATGTGGTGGGGACGGTTGAGTTGAAGGGCGCGATCGACTTTCACCTGGCCGACGACGCCGAGTTGCTGGCCAGCACGCACAGCGAGGACTATCGCGGCGGACTGACCGGATCGGTCAAGGGCGAGACGATGGCGGCGGCGTTGGGAGCGGTGATTCTGGCCAGCGGAGCGCAGGGGCTGACGATCAGCGGGACGGGATCGCTGCAAGGCCGCGCGCGGGAGTTTATGGCGAAATACGACAAGGTCGGCGAGTGGTGGATTCCCGGGCCGTTTCGTCCCAAGATGTTTGTGCTGACCGGATGCAAGGATCTGACGGTGCGCGACATTACCTTTGCCGAGGCTCCGAACTGGGGGCTGCACATGCTGGGCTGCTACGGCGTTCTGGTGGACAACGTGAAGGTGCGCAACCTGCTCGACGTGCCGAACTGCGATGGCATCGATCCAGACCACTCGCGCAAGGTGGAGATTCGCAACTGCGACATTGTGGCGGGAGACGACGGCATCGTCATCAAGTGCAGCCATCAGCCGGTCGATTACGGCGAGGCCAGCGACATCTATGTGCATGACTGCGTGATCGACACCCAGGACGCGGGGGTGAAGATTGGCACCGAGACCACGTCCGACGTTCACGACATTCGCTTCGAGCGCATCACGATCAAGAACTCCTCGCGCGGGCTGTGCATTCAATTGCGCGACGAGGGAAATATCTACAACGTCGATTATCGCGACATCACGCTGCACTCGCGCTACTTCGCCAACCCGTGGTGGGGCCGTGGCGAGGCGATCTCGTTTACCGCGATTCCGCGCACGCCGACGACCAAGCTGGGCAGTCTGCACCACATCAACGTGCAGAATGTTACCTGCACGGCGGAGAACTCGATTCGCATCTGCGGCTCGGCAAAAGCTGTTGATGCGTCGCGCATTCACGATGTCACGCTCGACCACGTCTCGATCATGCTGGCTCGAACCACCGAGTTCAAGGGCGGAGTCTTCGACAACCGTCCGACCACGGTCGCTGAACCCGGCTCAATCCCCCACTCCGCTGCTGGAACCATCTCCCTGACCAAGGTCGAACCGGAAGAGCCGTCGGGCATTGTGCTGCACGACACTCCGGGCTTCTCGGTGGAACATGCCGATGCGGTGACGCTGCGCAACTGCTCGGTAGAGTGGGGCGCGAATCCTCCGGCGAGCTTCTCCTACGCGGTCGAGGCGGTGGATACGCAAGGACTCAAGATCGAGGGG
The DNA here is from genome assembly GCA_031296325.1 of Acidobacteriaceae bacterium. GTDB lineage: Bacteria > Acidobacteriota > Terriglobia > Terriglobales > Acidobacteriaceae > Edaphobacter. The sequence goes on from JARLFY010000021.1 coordinate 2,668, forward strand.
CTGACCGGCGGGCCAGCGCATGTCGCCCTCGGAAAGGCGGTCTCCATCGCATGAGAATACTTCGTGCCGGATTGAAAAAGTTCTGCCAAGGGTGGAGAGTATCGCACTGCGAACGAAATGCGGGGATTCTTCCCCTGCACTTCGTGCAGTGTCAGAATGACAATGCATCTTTATGGAGAAGAAGCAAGCGATCTGTTCTTGCATTTACTGCACTTGCGGGTTGGTTTGGATTTGCTGGGCTGACGCTGGCGGCGCAGCAGTTGCCCACGAGCGCTGCGTCGGCTCCTGCTCCCGCTGCAACGGCGGCTCCGCAGGACAATCTGGGCGCGGCGACGGCTCCCACGCAGCCGATTCTGAAGATCTTTCAGTTTCCTGCGGACAGAATTCCGCGCATCGACGGCAAGGACGACGATTGGGCCATGGTGCCGGAGAGCTACACCATTACGCTGGCCGACATGCACGACGACGAGCACAAGCATACGCAGCCCGACCCCAAGGATCTGGACGTTCACGTCAAGGTAGGCTGGGTGAAGGGGCTCAATCGGCTGTACTTTCTCTATGAGGCGTACAAAAACTACTGGGACTTCGCCGATCCGGGGCTGCACAACGATACCTTCGAGGTGGTGGTTGACGGCGACCGTTCGGGAGGGCCGCTGATTCCACGCTTCCGCAACAACATGGATCAGGATGAGTGGGACGCGCACTTCTCCATGCACGGCGTACAGGCGCAGAACTACCACATCTTCACTCCCTCCGAGGGCAAGGACTGGGCGATGGCCTGGGGCTGCCAGCCGTGGATCAAGGAGTTGCCCTACGCCAATCACGCGCAGAGCTACAGCTTTCGACCGGGCGAGAGCGGCAAGTACATTCTGGAGTTCTACATCACGCCGTTCGATTATGCGGGATGCGAGGGGCCGCAGCGCGCGGTCGAATCCGAACTGACAGAGAACAAGCTGATCGGGCTGTCGTGGGCGGTGATCAACTACGAGGGAACACCGGATGGAAAGAATAACGGCTTCTGGAATCTCTCGGCGGAACACAAGATGTACGGCATCTCGACCTACCTGCGCGAGTTTCGCCTGATGCCTCTGGAGCCGCAGTTCCGCAAGGCCATCGACGCCAAGTGGAGCTTCAAGGTGTTGGATATGAACCGCCGATTGGTGGCGTTTCAGGATGAGTCGGTGGGCAAGATTACGAGCTGGAAGTGGGACTTTGGCGATAATACCGACTCGACCGACCAGCATCCGATTCATCAGTACAAGAATGCCGGGGAGTACGTCGTCGTGCTGACGGTCGAAGGGCCGGCGGGGAAGTCGCGGATGTCGAAGATCTGGGACGTTACGCTGCGCTGATGTGCGCGCGCATCAGTAAAATGTTAGTGGACGGACCATGGAGAGGACATTGGGATGCAAGTGGACTTACACTAAGATACAGATACTTTTCTCCCAATGACTCCACGGGCTAAATCCAATACGCCGAACGCTCCCCTGAATCTACTCGGGTTGGCGTGCGCTATTGGCGTCTCGACGATCTACTTCAACCAGCCTCTGCTGGTGGAGATGGGGAAGACCTACGCCGCGCCCGCAAGTCGCGTGATGTTTGTCTCCGGCGCGACGCAGGTTGGGTATGCGTTTGGGCTGCTTCTGTTTGTACCGCTGGGCGACGTGCTGGAGCGGCGCTCGCTGATGACGCGGATGTACATTGCGGTGATCGTGGCGCTGTTGATGGTCTCGTTGGCGCCGACGCTGTGGTGGCTGATCGCGGGCAGCGTGGTGCTGGGTCTGGTCGCCTCGGTGACGCACATCGTGCTGCCGATTGCGCCGGACATGGTCTCCGACAAGCAGCGCGGGCGGGCCATTGGCAAGGTGATGATGGGGCTTCTGCTGGGCATTTTGCTGGCGCGCAGCTTTGCCGGATGGGTGAGCCATATTCCGGCGCTCTTCGTCTATGCGCCGAGGTTGTTTCCCAAGGGCGCGTTCTGGGTTACGGACGGATGGCGCTATGTCTTCGTCATTGCGGCTCTGGTGAATGCGGCGTTTCTGTGGCTGCTTGGCCGTGCGATGCCGAAGCTGCCGCCGAAGCAGGATCTGCGCTATGCCGACGCGATGCGTTCGCTGTGGACGCTGCTGTGCACGCAGCCGTTGCTACGCGAGTCGAGCGTGATTGGCGCGCTGATCTTCGCCTCGTTCAGTTGCTTCTGGACGACGCTGGCCTTTCTGCTGAGCAGTCATTACGGGCTGGGCGCAGGGATTGCGGGCAGCTTTGGCGTGATTGGCGCGGCGGGAGCGATGGTGGCTCCGCTGGCCGGTCGGCTGGCCGACAAGCGCGGGACGCGATGGGTGCTGACCGCCGCAATGACGCTGCTTGCGCTCTCCTATGTGCTGCTGTGGGCGGCGGAGAGGTCCAGCCTCTCGTTTATACTGCACATTGCGGCTCTGGTGATTGGCGTCATTGTGCTGGATATTGGCGCACAACTGGCGCAGGTGTCCAACCAGACGCGCATCTTCGGGCTGGTTCCCTCGGCGCGCAGCCGTCTGAACACGGTCTACATGACGATCTACTTCATTGGCGGCGCGGTTGGTTCGTCGCTGTCCACGGTGGCCTGGGGCCACTGGAGATGGAACGGCGTCTGCGGACTGGCGCTGGGGATGATCGCTCTGGCCGGCGTCTGGCACGCGCTCGGGAAACGCGCTCGGGAACCCTTCAATCCAGAGTCGCGGAGCGAACACGCGGCCGACTCGCTGCTGGGAATCTAGATATAGTCCTTGCCGTACTGGGTGGGGATCTGGGTGAAGGAGATTCTGGTTGGCGCGGAGTCCCTGGCGGGGAGCATTCCGGCGAAGTGCAGCGTGGTGTTTCCGTACTTCATGTTGAGCTTATCCATGGTGGCGGCCAGACCCGCGCGATGGTCTGCGTCGGCGAAGAGCGAGGCCTCTAAATCGCTCTCCGCGACGAGGTTGTGCATGGTGATGGCGACAAAGAATGGACGGGCAAACTCGGCTCCTTCGGGACGCTTGGCCCAGGCTCCGCGCAGAACTTCGAGCAGCGTCAGCGTGTCCTGACAGGGTGGAAAGCGCGCCTCCATCGACCAGCCAGAGTGTTGCAGTCCGCTGAAGTGGCGCTTTGCGCTCTTGCCGTTGGCCAGCTTGCCGGAGGCCTGTTCGCGGGTCAGCGCGTAGCGGAGGGTGAGGTGCATGGCGCTGGCGGTGAGCTGCTCCATGCGCAGGCGCATCGCGGCCTTGTGCAAGAGCTTGTGCGCCACCGCCCAGGCTCCTTCGGGAGTACGGAACTCGGGGCCGAGGACGTGCGAGTGGCCGAGAGACTTCTGCGCGGCTTCACTGGCGGGAGCGCCGCCGGAATCGGTCTGGCCATCAGTTTCGGCTCCGCGCAGCCAGTGGTAGAGGCGATCTCCCCAGACCGAGTTCCATAGCTCGTGCATCTGCTTGCGGTCGAGTTCGAGGAGTTGCTGCATGGTGTTGATTCCTTTTGCGTTTATACGTGCCTCGGTGCGCGCGCCCACGCCGGGAATGTCGCGCAGCTCCAAATGCGCGATGGAGCGGGGAAGCTGTGAGGGAAGCAGGCCGATCAAGCCGTCGGGCTTCTGCATGTCGCTGGCGATCTTGGCCAAAAAACGGTTGGGAGCCAAGCCGATGGAACAGCGCAACGTCTCGCCGACATCGTCCTTGATCGCCTGCTTGATGGTGAGGGCGATCTGGCGGGCTCGCGGCGGCTCCTGCTCGCGCCCCATCAGTTCGCAGACCATCTCGTCGATGGAAGGGGTCTGCGCGACCGGGCAGCATCGCTCGACGGCCTGCACAATGCGCCGCGAGTAGTCCGCGTAGACGCGGTGATCGCCCAGAACGAGGACGATCTCCGGGCAGATGCGTTTGGCCTCGCCGACCTGGGTTCCAGTCTTGATGCCCAGCGCCTTTGCCTCATAACTGGCCGCAATGCAACAGGTTGTGTCGGCCTGCGTGGGGACGACGGCGACTGGACGGTTGCGATACTCCGGGTGCAACTGCTGCTCGACCGAGGCGAAGAAGCTGTTCAGGTCGACGTAGAGGATGCGGAAGCGATCGGGTTGGGGATTCTGAGTCATGAGGTCGCGCCTTTAGCAATCCTCATTATATTCGCTTTTTGTTTGCCGCTGATGGAATTTTATGTGGAGGCTCTTCTTCCTTGATCGCGCAGCGATCAAGGAAGAAGAAGGGAGGGGGGGCGTGGATTCGGCACGCGTAAATGCGTGCCCTTCCGTGGACTGCGAGTATTGCGGCTCTGGCTACGCGTGCCCTTCCGGGTGGGCGTAGCTTGTGGTTCTGGCTACATGTTCTCTTGCGATTGCTTAGAACCTTCCTAGGCTGACGGCGTCCTTCAGCAGAAGAACGCACCACAGGACGGGCGCGGCCAGAAGCAGGGCGTCGATGCGGTCGAGAATGCCGCCGTGGCCGGGCAGAATGGTTCCTGAGTCCTTCACTCCTGCTCCGCGTTTGATGGCGGACTCCAGCAGATCGCCCAGTTGGGCGGCTGCGTTGATGACGATTGCAAGCAGGGCAGACTCCCAGACCGGCTCCAGAATGTGCAGCACGGTGTTGCCGTGTGCCGAGAGCAGTTCTCCGGCAAGGACCACCGCGAGGCCGGCGATCAGGCTTCCTGCGAGCGAGGCGATGGTGCCCTCCCAGGTCTTGTTGGGGCTGAGGCGGGTGAGTTTGTGGCGACCCCAGCGGCGGCCAATGTAGAGCGCAGCGATGTCTCCCGACCAGACACAGACCATCAGAAAGAGGAGCAGCGGCTGGCCGTCGGCGCGCTTCCAGATCATGGGAATGAGCGTCAGGGGGTAGGCGACATAGATCAGGCCAAAGAGACCGATCGCGGCGTCCGCCAGAACCCGTTCCAGCGGCTCACGGAAGCCGGACCAAGCAAGCAGAAGCAGAGCCATCGCGCTGAGCGCAGGCAACTCCGCCTCGTTGGGAAAGTTGGGCAGGGTGAAGAGGAAGACCAGAGCCGTGCCGAAGATCATCCACCAGACGGGGATGCGCGCGCCACTGGTATTGGCCAGACGCAGGTACTCATATGCCGCCAGCTCGGCGATGAGCGCAGAGGCTAGCGTAAGCATCCACGGTTGGCCGCGAAAGATCAGCGCCACCACAATCAGAATCAGAAATAATGCAGTAAGAATTCGTTTCATAGGCCTCATGCAGGATACATGCTGACGAGGCAGAAAGTCTCCCACAGCGTGATGGAGGATGGGCAGGAAGATGACCTTTTAGTCAGTCTCCGTAATGATGCAAGCCGTCGTTAAATGAAGAAAAGCAGATTCCTTCGCTTCGCTACGGAATGACAAACAAAAGGGTTATGGAATGACAAACAAAAGGGTTACGGAATAACAAACAGAGCGGTCTACAGTAATTCAGAAACGGCTCTAATACTTTGCCAACTCCTCCATGGCGCGGTAGAGATCTTCGGGCTGGGGCAGGATTACGTCCTCCAGCAGCGGTTGATAGGCCACGAAGGTGTCCATCGAGGCGACGCGGCGCACGGGTGCGTCGAGCGAGTCGAATAGCTCCTCGCCGATGCGCGCGGCGATCTCTGCGCCGTAGCCCCAGCTCAGCATGTCCTCGTGGGCCACGATGACCTTGTTGGTCTTGCGCACGGAGGTCGCAATCGCATCCCAGTCGTAGGGGCTCAGGGTGCGCAGGTCGATCAGCTCGACGTCGATTCCGGTCTCGCGCTGTAGCTTTTCGGCGGCCTGTAGAGCGCGTGGAACCACCGCGCCATAGGTGACGACGGTCAGATCCTTGCCCTGACGCACGATCTTCGCCTTGCCGAAGGGGATGGCGTACTCCGGCCCGGAATACGCGCCGCGGCCAAAGGTCTCGCGGTAGAGTCGCTTGTGTTCGAGGAAGAGTACGGGATCGTCGCAGCGGATCGCCGTGCGCAGCAGTCCCGCAGCATCCAGAGCGTTCGACGGCATCACGATGCGCACTCCCGGCGTGTGGGTGAAGATACTCTCGCCCGATTGCGAGTGGTAGATCGAGCCTCCGGTGAGGTATCCGCCGATGGGAACGCGGATGACCAGCGGGCAGCTCCAGGTGCCGTTGGAGCGCCAGCGAATGGAGGCTAACTCGTTGCGCATCTGGTGCATAGCTGGCCAGATGTAGTCGAAGAACTGAATCTCGACCACGGGCTTCATCCCGCGCACGGCCATGCCGATGGCGCGTCCCACGATGTTGGCCTCGGCCAGCGGGGAGTTCCAGCAGCGAGCCGTTCCGAACTCCTTTTGCAGGCCGGCGGTCAACTTGAAGACTCCACCCTTGCCCTTGAGCTTGCCCGCGTGCAGAGCCTCCTGCGCGGCCTCGCGGGTGGCGTCGGCAACGTCCTCGCCGAAGACGACGATCCGCTCGTCGCGGCGCATCTCGTCCTTCAGGCATTGGTTGAGCAGGTCAGCCATGGTGCGTTCGCTGGTGTCTGCGGTGGGCTGCGGGTCGGTTGCAAAGCGCGCGTCGTTCGGCTTCAGGTCTTCGGAGTACTGATGGCGCAGAATCGCCTCTGGCTTCACGCTGGGCAGCACGGCCTGTAGTGCGCGGTCGGCTGCGCGCTGCACCTCTTCATCGACCTTCTGCTCCAGACGATTGATTCCGGCCTCGTCGAGAATCCCCTCACGCAGCAGCCAGAGCTGCATCTTGGCCAAGGGATCGCGCGCGTTCTCTGCGGCGACCTCTTCCTCGCTGCGATACTGTCGCTCGTCGTCGCTCAGCGAGTGGCTGTAGGGCCGCACTACATGACCGTGAACCATTGCGGGGCCTTTGCCAGCGCGGCAGTATGCGACCGCCTCGACCATGGCGGCGTAGCAGGCGACCGGATCGGTTCCATCGACCTCGGCAATGTGGAAATCCGGGAAGTTCGCGATCAGCTGCGAGATGCTTCCCCCCGGCGTGTTTGCCTCGACCGGCGTGGAGATGGCGTACTCGTTGTCCTCAATCACATAGAGAACAGGCAACTTGCTGTTACTTGCCGTGTTCAGCGACTCCCAGAACTCGCCCTGACTGGTCGATCCTTCGCCGATGGAGACGTAGGTCACCTCGTCGTCGTGGAAGGCGACGTCCTTGAACTCGCGATAGTCTCCGACGTGCTTCTTTGCCGCCTCGGGATGCTGGGCGAAGTAGCGCCCCGCCTCGGCGCATCCGATGGCGTGCATGCACTGGGTCGCGGTCGCCGAACTGGGGGTGACGATGTGCAGCTTGGTGCTGGACCAGTGCGAGGGCATCTGGCGGCCTCCGCTGGCCTCGTCGTCCACGGCGCCGACGGCTTGCAACAACTGCTGCTCGACCGTGTTGCCCAGCGTCAGGCACAGAGCGCGGTCGCGATAGTAGGGAACAAACCAGTCGTAACCGGGACGCATCGCCATTCCAGCGGCGATTTGCAGCGCCTCATGCCCCGCTCCAGAGATCTGAAAAAAGATCTTTTGCTGCCGCTTCAGCACGATTTCGCGGTCGTCGGTGCGGCGCGAGAGGTACATCAGCCGATAGAACTCCACCAACTGATCGTTCGTCATGGTCGTCTTCGCTGCGGCTGCGGTCGTCCTCTTGACCGTCGTCGCGCCTGCTCCAGCGGCTGAAACCTCACCCAAAACCGACTCTGCGGACTTTCGTCCCTCACCGCTCGAACCATTCCGACGCGCCATGCAAACCCTCCCAAAACTCTTCATGCCACCGTCAAGATTTTACGCCCTTTCAAAGCTTGAGGAGTTGGCTGGATTCTCAGGGAACCTGTTTACAAACCTGACAGTTCTCTCCATTCCGCGATGCATCGCCAAACGAAAGCCGTGTCCCGGGGGGCTAAAGCCCCTTGTCAACGCTCTGATTCTGGTGTCCGGGCTAAAGCTCGGACCTATCTCAGAGGCAAAAACAGCGGCTTAGTACTACTGACTTTTGTATTTAGCAGGTTTAGATGCCGTACTGCTCGATCTGGGCGAGCAGGTTCAGCTTGCGCGTGGGGGGCAGGAAGCTGGCCTCGACTGCGTTGGCGGCCAGTTCACGCAACTCGTCCAGGGTGAAGTCGAAGCGGTCGTAGGCGAGTTGGTACTCCTCCAGCAGATTGCTGCCGAACATCGGCGGATCGTCGGAGTTCAGCGTGACCATCAGGCCGGCGTCGAGGTAGCGGCGCAACGGATGGTCGTCGAAGCTGGGGCAGCTCCCGGTGCGGATGTTCGAGGTGACGTTGATCTCGATTGGGGTCTGCCGCTCGGCGAGCAGTTCGACCAGTTGCGGGTCGTGCTGCGCGGCCAGACCGTGGCCGATGCGCTCTGCTCCGATGTTGAGCGCGGCCCAGATGCTGGCCGGACCGTCGATGGGGCCGCCCGTCTCTCCGGCGTGTGCGGTCAGGCGCAGGCCAGCCTCGCGTGCCTCGGCGTATAGCTCGCGGAAGAGGGTTGCGGGGCCGCGCGCCTCGTCTCCGCCGATGCCGATGCCGACGATGGAAGGGAACTGCGGGCGCAGCTCGGCGGCCTTGCGAAAGACGCGCGCGGCATCCACGACGCCGAAGTGGCGGACGGCGTCGATAAGCCAGTAGATGGTGGTGCCGAACTCCCGCTCGCCGCGCAGCCGTCCGCGCTCGATGGCGGCGACGTATGGCTCGACCTCGGTCTTCTTCCAGTAATAGATGATGCCGAAGGAGATGTAGACCTCGGCGTGGACGACGCCCTGCAAGGCCAGGGTGCGGATCATGTTGTAGGTGATCAGCTCGTAGTCGTCCGGGCCAGCTAGGCGCGCGCTGACGGTCTTGAAGCAGTCGAGAAAGCCGAGGAAGTCCTTGTAGGTATAGAGGCCGCGCGCCTCGTCCAGAGTGAGCGGAGTGGCGTCGTTGCGCTGGCTCAGAGCGACCAGCGTCTCAGGCTCGATGGTGCCTTCCAGATGCAGGTGCAACTCGACCTTGGGCAGGAGGCGGAGCCAGGCGGGGACGTCGATCTCGGAGTTTTTCTTACCCTTCATATTCTTAGGCTAGTCGATCTGGGACGATTCGTCGCGTTGTTTTGGGTTGTGTGCAGGATTGACGGCTTGGCCGCCCGTGAGTGGATGAAAGTCTTAACACGGATGACGCGGATAGATGCACGGATCAAGGCGGATAAGGCTAGGGGGTGGTCATCTCGATTCTGATCTCGGGCGGGGAGAGCAGCGTGTTGTGGATGAGGCAGTGATGCACCGAACGCATGAGGCCTTCGGTCTGGTCTGCGGTGAGCGCGACCGGGCAGGAGACATGAATGCGGAAGTTGCCAACGCGCGCGGGCTGTAGCAGCTTGTCGGCGGTGACAGAGACCTCAACTCCGCTCTCGGCGAGCTTGCGCGACTTCAGATACTGTACGGCGTAGAAGGCCGCGCAGGAACCCAGAGACGCAAGCAGCAGTTCGGGCGGAGTCATGCCGGAGTCCGTGCCGCCATTCTCGGCGGGCTGGTCGCAGACGATGGTGTGCGACCGCGATTGGATGGAAAATTTTACCTGATCGAGATGCTTGATTGTGACTTCCATGAGAACTCGCTTTCTATTGATACAAAGACATGGGGACGGCAGTTCGTTACAGCGTGGCGGAAAATTTTTCTGCGTCCGGAATTCCGATCAGGCGCAGGTACTCCTGCGTGAGGATGGAACGCAGACGGGGTGCGACAGCGGGATTGCAGGGAACCTCCAACGCGCGGCAACGGTCGATGGCTCCGCGCAGATCGCGGAGAAAGGCGACGCAGGCGGGACAGGCTTCGATGTGTGTGCGCATCTCTTCGCAGGTGTGCGGCTCGATGCGTCCGTCTAAATACTCGGAGAGGCCGGCAAACAGTTCGCGGCACTCGGCGGGGCGCTGGCTGTCTTTGCTTCGACTGCCGGGGGTTTTTCTCTGCGCGGGTCGATTGCGAGATGGCTGCGCGGATGCATCGTTCAGCGTCTTGCTCATCTCCTTGCGCACGGCGAGGCGCGCACGATGCAGGCGAACGCGGACGGTTCCGGTTTGCAGTCCGAGGATCTGCGCGACCTGCTCGGTGGTTAGCTCCTCCATGTCGTGCAACACCAGAACGATGCGCAGAGGCGCAGGAATGCGCAAGACCGCCTGATGCAGCAGGGCGTTCTGTTCTGCATGGAGCAGATCTCCTTCGGGGCCTGCGGCGGCATCCTGTAGCAAGCGCCCAAGCTCTGCCTCGTCGGGCATCAACTCGTCGAGCGAGAGGATGCGACTGGGCGCAGACGCTGTCTTGCGACGCATCCGCCAGCAACGATTGCGCGTGACGGTGTAGAGCCAGACGGCGAGAGCCTGCGGATCCTGAATCTTTGTCAGATGATTCAGCGAACGATAGAGCACCTCCTGCATGGTGTCTTCGGCATCTTCGGGATGCCCGCAGACCTTCATGCTGAAGGAGTAGACGGTACGCTGCAAGAGGCCCAGCGCCTCTTCGACGGCTTCGGGAGTATTGCGGCGCAGCAGGTCGGAGGCTTGAATCAGTTCAGGACGCATCGATGAAATCTCACAATCAAGGCCAGTATATTATCTCGCCCTGCGTGAAGTTGCTGTCCATTCTGAATTTGAACAAATAAGCGCAAGAGCTACAGCATCGCTTCTTGCTGGATGCGTGGTGGATCGGTGTCAATCGCATGCTGTTCGGCTTCGATCATGCGGAGACAGACAGGGCAGATTTTTCTGAGCCACTGGCGCGATTCGGAAACTTCCGGCTCGGCGTCTATCGCGATCCATGCGCGCAGCAAGACCATAGCAAGATCCAATTCAGAGCCGGTACGGTGCGCCTCCAGACGAAACATCTGGCGGTAGACCTCATCCATAATTCGCGCGTCATGATTTTGGCGTATGGCGCTCGACTGGGATGCAGCATTTCGCGCAGTCATCGCATCCTCTCTGCTTGAACCAGCCAGGAATATAGGCCGACGCTTATAGTTTCCACGCTCTGAAATCCTGCGGAGTACAGTGACTCGGCGGCATGAGATGAATGCCGACGGTGTCCCAGAGGCGGGCCTGCTACAGGTTCAACATCCGTTCGCCAATCGAGCAGGGCGACATGTCCTCCCGGCTTGAGAACGCGGGCGGATTCTTTTAGCACGGCGGCGTGATCGTCGAACTCATGCCAGACATTTGCAAGGAAAAAAAGATCGCAACTGGAGGCTGGAAGACCTGTGCTGTCAGCCTCTGCGTGGATCAGTTCTACATTGAAGAGTGTGGTCTCCTTCAGCTTTTGTTGTAGCAGCGCAAGCATCTCCTGCTGTGCATCCACTGCATAGACCTTGCCGCTCGGGCCAACCGCGTGCGCCAATGGCAACGAAAAGTATCCCGTTCCCGCTCCCACATCGGCGATGATTTCGCCGCTATGGACGCATATGGCTTTGAGCACATCTACGGGAGAAAGCCAGACTATGCGCGCGGGATCGTCGAGCCGCTGTGCGCCCGCAGCGTTGAATCGTCTTTCGTTCATGAAGTACTCACTTTCCCGAGCAACAGCTAGATTTATCTGTTTTATCTGAACAGCAGCCAGCATCTTTCATACCGAAGGCGCGAAAAATTGACATCGCAGGGCACCAGTTGGTGAAGGCCGATTGCAGCAGGCTGAGTCCGACAAAGGCCGTCAGCCAGAGCCAGTGGTGCGAATAAAAGTGAGACAGAGCAAGCGATAGCAAGATCATGATGCCTGCCATCAGGCGTACGGCGCGTTCGACGGTCATAGAGTTTCTCCTTGTTCGGAATTGAGTTGCGATGCGGTATTCGATTGTTGGCGTGCATGAACCGTGTAGTAGAGAACAGGGACGGCGAGGCGCGAGAGAAAGGTTGAGGCAACCTCTCCCGCGATCAACGACAAGGCGAGACCCTGAAAAATGGGGTCGGAGAGAATGACGCTTGCGCCGACCACGACCGCAGCGGCGGTGAGCAGCATGGGGCGAAAGCGCACGGCTCCAGCGTCGATGACGGCCTCGTCGAGCGGCATTCCCTGACGCCGGCGCAGTTCGATGAAGTCGACCAGAATAATGGAGTTGCGAACGATGATTCCGGCTCCCGCGATAAAGCCGATCATCGAAGTCGCGGTGAAGAATGCTCCGAGAATTGCGTGTGCGGGAAGAATTCCGACCAGCGTCAGCGGAATTGGAGCCATGATGACAAGCGGCACAAGGAAGGATCGAAACCAACCGACCACCAGCACATAGATCAACACCAGCACAGCGGCGAAGGCGAGGCCGAGATCGCGGAAGACCTCGATGGTGATGTGCCACTCGCCGTCCCACTTCATCGAGTAGTGATCGGTCGAATCCGGCTGCACCGAGTTGTAGCGCGTCAGCTTGTAGCCGTCGGGAAGGGTGAGGCGATCGAGAGCCTTGTTCATCTTCAGAATGGCGTAGACAGGACTCTCTTCGGCTCCGGCCAGATCTCCCGTGACGTAGACCACGCGGCGCAGATTCTTGTGATAGATGCTGGGCTCGAGGGTGGTGTGTTCGACAATGAGCAGCTCTCGCAGCGAGACCGTCGCGCCATCGGTTCCGGGAAGTCGAATCGCATCGAGCGCCTGCTCCGAGGAGCGATCCGCGCGATTCAGTTGGACGGTTGCAGGCACGGGCTCGCGTGAGCTTTGATCGTGAATCAGCCCGACGGACTCGCCCGACAGAGCGAGCGAGAGTGCGTGTGCAACGTCGGCGACGGCGATGCCGTGCTGTGCGGCCTTGACCTCGTCGACGCGCATCACCAACTGCGGCTGCGGGTCTTCAACGTACCAATCGGTGTCGACAACGCCTGCCGTGTTTTGAAAGATGGACTTGATCTGCTGCGCGATCTGGGTCTGACCGGCGAGATCGGGGCCGTAGACCTCGGCGACCAGCGTCTGAATCACGGGCGGGCCGGGAGGAACTTCGCTGACCTGTATGCGCGCTCCGTACTGATTGCCGATGGCATCCATCAGCGGGCGCAGCCGCTTTGCGATGGCGTGGCTCTGCACACTGCGCTGGTCTGCGGGCAACAGGTTCACCTGAATGTCGGCCTGATTCGGTTGCCTCCGCATGTAGTAGTGACGCACTAATCCGTTGAAGTTGTACGGGCCTGAGGTTCCGGCGTAGGTCTGATAGTTCAAGACCTCAGGCTGCCGCGCAAGCTCGTTGCCCAACGCCTGTGCGACGCGCGCCGTCTCTTCGAGCGGCGTTCCGTCGGGCATGTTGACGATGACCTGCAACTCGCTCTTGTTGTCGAAGGGCAGCATCTTTACATGCACCAGCCCCAGCGGCACAAGAGCGATTGAGAGCAGAAGCAAGGCAATCACTCCGGCAAAGAACAGTCCGCGAGTGCGCTTCGAGTGAATCAGAGGAGACATGATGCGGCGATAGAGTTGCGTCGTCCAGCTATCTTTTTCCTGCTGCGGCTCACTCTTGCCGACGATGTGTTTTCCCAGCAGGCGTAGCGCCGCCCAGGGTGAGACGACGAACGCGACGAGCAGCGAAAAGAGCATGGCCGCTGAAGCTCCCACTGGAATCGGGCGCATGTACGGACCCATCAGTCCGCGCACAAAAGCCATCGGCAAGATTGCAGCAATCACCGCGAAGGTTGCGAGGATGGTGGGATTGCCGACCTCCGCAATGGCCTCGACCGCGACCTCGCTGATTGGGCGATCATGACTCTCCGGCAGACGGAAGTGACGCACCATATTCTCGACGACGACGATGGCGTCATCGACCAGAATGCCGATGCTGAAGATCAACGCAAAGAGCGTAACGCGATTGACCGTGTAGCCGAGGAAATAGAAGACCGAGAGCGTGAGTGCAAGCGTAACCGGAATGGCCAGCAATACAACGCCGGACTCGCGCCAGCCAAGAAAAATTGCGATGAGAAGTGTGACGGAGAGCGTGGCCAGCAGCAGGTGTTCCAGCAACTCGTCGGACTTCGCCTTTGCGGTTGCGCCGTAGTTGCGCGTGGTGGAGACGGTTACATCGCTGGGGATAGTGACGCCCTGCATCTGATGCACGCGCTGCAACACTGCGTTGGCGATGTCGGTGGCGTTGGTACCTTTACGCTTGGCTACGGTAAGCGTGACGGCGGGATACTGATGCGGCGTCGATGAACTCGCCTTGGTGGTGCCGTATTCGACATAGCTTGTCGGATCGGCTGGGCCATCGACGATGCTGTCGGCCACATCGCGCAGGTAGACTGGATGACCGCGAACTACGCCGACGACAACGGCCTCAAGATCGGCGCGGCTGGTGAAGAGATCTCCCGCATCGACGCGCACCTCCTGATTGTTCTCGGCGAATTGTCCTGCCTGCACCGATGCATTTGCAGCTTGCAGGTGCGCGACGATATTCACCGGCGACAAGCCGTATGCGTTGAGCTTCTCGGTGCTAAGAAGGACGCGCATGGAACGCGGCTGTCCGCCGATAATCGTCGTCTCCGATACGTCGGAGACTTGCTGGATGTTGTGTTGCATCTCGGCAGCGAGAGTGCGCAGTTGATAGCCGTCGTAGTGATCGCCCCACAGCGTCAGCGAGAGAATCGGAACATCGTCGATGGAGCGAGCCTTGATGAGCGGCTGCGATACGCCCTGCGGCATGCGGTCGAAGTTCGAGTAGAGCTTGCTGTAGACCTTGATGAGTGCGTCTTCCTGCGGCGTTCCGACGAGGAAGCGCACAATCACCAGGCTCTGTCCGGGACTCGACGTGGAGTAGACATACTCGACGCCGGAGATCTGATGCACCAGATTTTCGATGGGGAGCGTCACGCGCTGCTCTACTTCCGCAGGCGATGCGCCGGGCATCGCGGTGGCGATGTCCAGCATGGGAACCAGAATCTGCGGCTCCTCTTCGCGTGGAATCACGGCGATGGCAAAGGCTCCGATGGCCAGCGACGCGGCGATGAACAGCGGCGTTAGTTTGGAGTTGAGAAAGGCGTGCGCCAGCCGACCGGCGATTCCATGCTCCTGCTTCATCGCAGCACCTCGATACGCTTGCCAGCGAGATCACGATCGGAGGGCGCGTCTACCAGTCGCTCGCCTGCGGAGAGGCCGGAGAGAACTTCGACGAAATTGCCCTGCGCTGCGCCCAGCGTGAGAGAACGAAGCTGCGCGATGCCTTGTGCGTCGAGAACGTAGGCGCAGGCCAGCGAGCCGCGTTGAACCACGGCAGAGCGCGGGGCGAGAATCGCCTGACGAACGCCGTTGGCAAACTGCGCCGTTCCATACATTCCTGCGCGCAACTGGCTCGACGAGGGCAGATCAATCTTCACCAGAAAGCTGTGACTGCCCGGATCGGCGGCTGGATCAATCTCTGCGACCGTGCCTGCAAGTTGCGTCGAAGACGCTCCATCGAGCGCGACCTGCACTCTCATCCCCTTGTGAATCGCGGCGATTGCAGACTCGTCGAAGGATGCCTCCAGCCGCAGCGCTCCCGCCTGATCGATCTGAAGTAGAGGAGCACCTGGTGAGGCCAGCGTTCCTGGATCGGCCAACCGCGCCGTCACCACACCGGCAAAGGGCGCAGTTAATCGCGTGTAGCCGAGCATAGTGTGTGCGCCACTCTGCTGCGCGCGCGCGGCATCGGTCTGCGCACGCGCAGCCTCCAGCTTTGCCGCCGCCGCATCCGCTCGACGCGCGACCTCATCCATCTCCTGCGGACTTACGCTCTTCTCAGCCTGTAGTTGCCGATAGCGATCGAGCGTGCTGGCTGCGAGCTTTGCGTCGGTCTGCGCCGCAGCCTGTTCGCCTTGCGCAGCCTTGATCGCTGCCTGCGCCTGATTGGCTGAGGCGCGAAGGGCTGCATCGTCGAGCACCACCAGCGTCTGCCCCGCGCGTACGCTGTCGCCCGCGCGCACCAACACCTGCTGGATGCGTCCCACAACCTGAGCGGAAATGGTTGCGGACTCGCGTGCGCGAACGGTTCCGGTAGCTTGAATGTTCAGCGGAACTTGTTGTTGCTGGCTCTCGACCACACGCGCCTGCACTGTCTCAATCGTCGCTGCTGGCGCGGGTTTATCGCTGTGACAGCCCGCCATCGTCGCTGCGCTCATAGCCAGCAAACCCATCGTGAAAATCATCTTCATTGCAGATCCTCCGCTGCTTCGGGAGTCAGAGTCCCGGTTGCGTAAAGTAGTTCGGCATAGGCCACGGCATTGTTGTAGACGGCCTTCCAGTACATCGCCTGGCTCTGCCGCTCGGCATCCTCGGCGCGTAGCAGATCGGTGATGGTCGCAAGCCCCGCGGCGTAGCGATTCTTCAGAATGCGAAGACTCTCCGCCGATTGATCCATTGCGGCGCGAGCGGTTACAAACGTTAGCTCCGCCGTCTGGCGATGGATGTGTGCGCGACTCACCTGCAAGCGAACCTGCTGTTGCGAGGCGCTAATCTGCGCGTCCATGCGCTGTTTCGCAGCGCTCTCCTGCGCTAACTGCGCTCGCTTGCCGACGGGCAGGATGTCGATGCTGATCTGCACTCCGGCGACCCAGTTGTGTCCTCCAGAGTTGTCCAGCGAGCCGCGATCTTCCTCCCAGTTGCCGTAGGCGTTGACGCTGGGGCCAAAGGCAGAGCGCGCCGCGCCCACGGCAACGGCCTGCGCCGATTGCGTCTGCGAGAGCGCCGTCAGGTCGGGCCGCATCTTCGTCGCGGTCGCAATCTCCTCGTCCAACGCAAGCTGCGTAAACGTGTGCGGCTCGATTGGCTTCAACTCGGTCGCCTTCAGATTCGGCGCGCCCATCGCCTCACGCAACTCCGCCCATGCCAAAT
Source organism: Acidobacteriaceae bacterium (assembly GCA_031296325.1). GTDB lineage: Bacteria > Acidobacteriota > Terriglobia > Terriglobales > Acidobacteriaceae > Edaphobacter. The sequence continues at coordinate 19,395 of JARLFY010000021.1, forward strand.
CGAGATCGCCCTGCGCCGCGATCAACTCCTCTTTGCGCGCGGCTACGTTGACCTCTGCCGACATTCGATCCGACTCCACGGCAAGTCCGGCCTTGACGTGATCCTCGGTGGAGGCTAGTAAGGCCGCCGCCGTCTCCTGCTCGTGCTGCGCAACGTCGATCTCTCGTTGCGCGTAGAGCGCCGATTGATACGCCTCGATGACGTGCAGCACAATCTGCTGGTCCACCGCCTTTGCGGAGGAGGATGCGCTTGTGCGCAGGAGGTCGGAGCGATGAATCTCGCGCTGCGTCTTGAACGAGTCGAAGGCCGTCCACGATCCCGAGAAGCGTGTGGCGAAGTTGCCGATTGGCTGCGGGCGATTCAGAGCATTGAGTGCGAAGTCGTTCTGGGTAAACTGTCGCTCGCGCAGACGCGTTCCGAAGGCGTACACGGGATCGTCTCCGCGCGAGATCTCTTCAGTGAAGTTGAGACGGGGAAGCAACTGGGTGCGCGCCAGAGTCGCCGTCGCTGCGAACTTCTGGTCGTCCGCGCGCGAGATTGCGGTCTGCGGACTCTGCCCCAGCGCCTGATCGACGGCCTGCCGCAGCGTCAGCGGTTCTTGCGCTGCGGCGACAAATCTCCCCGCGCAAAGCAGAAGAGAGAGGCCCAGAGCTGAATTAATACGAGAAGTCATTGCTGCAATCCCCTTGGCTGAAGCGTTCACTTCAATAGAGTCACGAAGCATGGAATTCGTTACAGGTGCCTCCAATAAAATCTGTGAGACATTGATTTCATCTTTGCCAAGCTACAGGGTTACAGGTGATAGAGGAAGAAGATTCCCAACCCGGTCAGTGCTAGTCCGTACCAGCGTTCGAGCTTTGCCGCTCGGGTCTTGATCGCCAGACGTGCTCCGAGAACCGAGAAGGGAATTGCTCCCAGAGCGACCAGACAGGTTACCGGCCAGGAGATGTGGCCGAGGTGTGCGTGGACGATGGTGCCCGGAATCGCGAGAACCGAGGAGACGGCCAGCGAGCAGGCGAAGGCCTTCTTCATCGGCTGCTTGAGAAACTCCGTGTAGCAGGGAACCAGAAGAAATCCTCCTGCATTTGCCAGCAATCCCGAGATCAAACCCACGCCAATCGAGACCAGTGCCAACCGAATTCGCCAGTAGGACGGTCGCAACCCCTTGGGATTCTCAGCGGCTTCCTTGGCGAGCGATCGATCCTTGGGAAAGAAGAGAAAAGAAACTCCGAAGGCAAGCACCAGCAGGCCTGTGACGACCAGCAGAGGTTTGGCTCCGACGTAGGGCGACAGCAGGGAGCCAGCAATAATTGCTGGAACTCCGATGCCGATGCTCCAGTCTACAATCTCCCAGTCAAGAAGTTTGGAGCGCCAGTATTCCGCAGAGGCAACCAGCGTACTCGGCACGGTCGCAGGCAGCGGAGACGCCACAGCGACGAATCCGGGAAAGCCCAGCAGGCTGAGCAATGGGGTGGCGACTGCGCTGCCTCCCTTTCCAAAGAGGCCGCCCATAAAGCCAATCACAACGCCTGTTAGAACCGCTCCCCAATGTTGCCCGGTCAAGAGACACCTCTATCGTCGACGATCTGTATGGCCAATCAGAAACTCGTATGCTACCAGCATAGACGAGCCGATGGTTCCGCATTCAATCCATTAGGGTTTGAGTGCATGGAGTGCGAACAAAAGAAGCTCAGTTGTCTGTGGCACTTCTATAATGACTAGCTAGGGGCTGCGGGTAATCTTTACTCCGCATGACCTCCAGTTTTCGCGCACGAGGCTATTCCGAGATGAAGATTTTGCTGATCGATACTTGTGGCGCAACCGGCAGCATTGCTCTGGCGGAGACGGAGCGTTCGCCTGCGCTGCTCGCCTCTGCCTGCCTTCCCGGACGCACTGCGTCGGAACGGTTGGTTGCGACGATCAAGGGCCTGACCGCGAGCAACGAGATCAGCTTGCAGTCGCTGGACGTCATTGCAGTGGTTCATGGCCCCGGCTCATTCACCGGAGTTCGCGTCGGGTTGAGCGCGGCCAAGGGTTTGTGCGAGGCGCTGGGCCTGCCGCTGATTGCCGTCTCCCGTCTGGCTGTGCTGGCCAGCCGCGCAGAGCCGTTGCACACAGCCGCGCCAGTCTATGCGCTGCTGGACGCTGGTCGGGGCGAGTTCTACTGTGGTCTCTACGCCGACGGCCTCTGCCGCAGCGAGGCTCTACTCTCCCGCGAAGAGTTTCTCGCCGAGTTCAACTCCGCCGCCGCACAGCTTGTCGTGTGTGAGCCGTCCATTGCCGTCGCGCTCGTCGCGCTCGCCCCGCAGTTAGTCGCCGATCCCACGGTCGAGGACGCGTTGCCGCTGGTTCTGCGTCGTCTGGAGCAACGAGCCTTCGACGAGGTCGCCACAATCGACGCGAACTACCTGCGTCGCACCGACGCCGAGATCTTCGCCAAACCTAAGCCGCGCTCAGACGCATCGACCAGCTCCGTTGCAATCTCGCAAGCCACCGCAACCCTGCCTGAGTCGGTCGTTCGATGAGCCTTGCATCCATTCGCCTGCGCCGCGCCGAGCCGTCCGATCTCGCTGCAATTCTGGCTCTGGAGCGAGCCACCGAAAACGCTCCGCACTGGCCGCCAAAGGCCTACGCAGATCTTCTCGCAACTCCTGATGCTGGGTCGTTGACCACAGAACCCGCAACTCAGCGCTGTATGTTCGTCGCTGAGACTCCAGCGCAAAGCGAGGTTCAGAGTGACTTCCAACTTGTAGGATTCGCCGTTGGTTTTATACTTCCCGCAGATGATGTTGGTGAGTTGGAGAGCGTTGTTGTGGCGTCCAGCCAACGTCGCGCAGGAGTTGGACGAGCGCTGTGCAGCGCAGTCTTCGATTGGTGTCGCGCGCAAGGCGCAACCGAGGTTATGCTGGAAGTTCGCTCCAGCAGCGTCGCTGCAATCGCTCTGTACACCAGTATGGGATTCACCGCGACAGGTCGCCGTCCGCGCTACTACAGCGAACCCGAGGACGACGCGCTGCTGCTGCGTCTTCCGCTGACTGTAAAGCCCTGAGCCATCTCAGAGGCAACGGCAAAAGCAGATTCCCTTCGGGGATGACAAGCAAAAACGAGCGACGGCAAAAGCAACGGCTTGAGGCGCGTAGTGTATTCATCCACCCATCGCAAGAGACAAAGGCGCAATGGATGGGGCACCCGGCCGTGTAGCGGCATAGGCTACGAATCTTTTTCATTACAATCCTGTCCGCAACTCTCTATAATTCAGGCCAACTATGATGACTCGATCTCTTGTCCGCTTGATCGCACTCAGTTGCGTATGCATCGGCATGGGCGTGGCACAGGCTCCAGTTACTCCCTCCACGCCAAAACCACGGTTTGCGATAGCGATGCCCATCGAGAAGGGCTATCCGCCTATCTATCTGACGGTTCCCGAAGTTGTCCCCAATTCGAACTACATTGCTACTTGTGGAACCTATCTATATGGGGAGAATCTGCATCATATGGCCAATCCGGACCCGACGGTTCGCCAGCCCTCGCTCTTGCAGTTGGAGTGCAAGGCCGAGGGGGATCAGGTTTCGATCACGGCGACGGTGTACTACGGAGAGGTCGATCCCAAGACGGGGCCTACCGATTGGGGGAAGTTGGAGAAGCAGCCGCTCGATAGCTACTCCGGCAAGCTGAACGACTCGATCACGCTCTCGGCGATGGCGCGGGTGGGGCTGGAGCCGATGACGTTGAAGATCGTCTCGGCTCAGTCGGAGCATCCCTACCAGCCGCTGACGCGGAGCAACGCGCCCTCGCTCGATATGGAGTATGCGCCGTTTGACCGAAGCTCTGGCACGTTGACGATTCATAATCATTCGAGCAAGGCGGTCGTTGCGCTCGAATTCAGTAGCTCCAATGACTCCAAGAATCTCGGCTGCTTGGATGATTGCAACGATGGCTGGTCTGAGGGAGCCGAGAGTAGAGGTCGAGGCGAGGTGATAGCTCCGGGGGCAAGCTATCAGCACCGGGTTAGCAACAATCCCTCCTGGAAGGATGTCAACGGAAAGAGGGTAGAGCTTCCGCTACCGACTTATCTTACGCTCACAGCGGTAGTCTTCTCCGATGGTAGCTACGAGGGTAATCTGCAAACGTCTGCACAGATGGCAGCCACAAACAATGGGAGCATGGTTCAACGACAGCGCATCCTGAGCCTGATTCACTCCATACTTGCTGAGACGCAGAGCGACGATCTGACCACGGCGGAACGCATCCGTACTGAGGTCAAGCAGCTCTCGACCGATCCGGATGTGCAGATGATCGCAGAACTTCGCTCGCAGTTTCCCACTTTGTCCGACGAAGATTTGGCCCAATTGAAGAACAACTTAAGCATGGGGATGAAACAAGAGAAAGAGACGCTTGATTACAGTATTGCGGAGAACGAACATCTGTTTGCGAGCGATGCCAGCGATCCTAGATCGAAGCATCATCATCAGTCACTTGCCAGCTTGCTAGCGTCTGTCTATGAGCATGTGGAGCAGCCCGCTCATGGTGCTACGGATCTGAATTAGGGATTCTGGGCGACTCTCAGGGATTGGGCAGGAAGCGGTAGCCGATGCCGCGGACGGTGGTTAGGTGTACCGGGTTGGCCGGGTCGTCCTCGATGTAGCGGCGCAGGCGGACGATGAAATTGTCGATGGCGCGCGTGTCGGTGTCTTCGCGGACGCGCCAGACCTGCTCCAGAATCTCCTTGCGCGAGATGATCTGGCCTGCTCGATCCGTAAGATAGCGCAGCAGATCGGCCTCCATCAGCGTCAGGTGAGTCGTGCGGTGTGGGGCTACAAGTTCCAGCGCGTCAAAGCGGATGGTGCGGTTATTAAAGAGGTAGACGTCGGGCGCGGGGTGCCGGGAAGAAGCAGATCCCTCCGCTACGCTGCGGGATGACAACAAAGAACTGGCGGCAGACTGAACCCCGGAGTGTGCGCTGGGACCAGTGGGAGACTGAGACGCGGAGTGTGCGTTGGAAGCAGCGGCGGCCTGCGCGCTCTGCCACATGGTGCGGCGCAGCAGGCTCTTGATGCGGACGAGCAGGATGTTCAGGTCGAAGGGCTTGGGGAGATAGTCGTCGGCTCCGGCTTCCAGACCTTCGAGAACGTCTTCGGGGCGAGAGCGCGCGGTCAGCATTAGGATCGGCGTGTAGCACTGGGCTTGGCGCAGGGCGCGCGCGATGGCAAAGCCGTCGGTTCCCGGCAACATGCAGTCGAGAACGATGGCTGCGATGGGTTCGGCAGGCGCAAGAAGATACGCCAGCGCGGCATCGCCGTCGGCCTCGTGATGGGTGCGATAGCCCTCGGCGGCGAGGTTGAAGAGCAAACCTTGCGCCAGATGCTCTTCGTCTTCGATCAGCGCGATGAGTGGGGAGGTTTCGCTCATACTGTCGATTCTAATAGGCCGCAGGATCGGCCAGCGGAAGGGTCAGGGTGAAGGTGGCGCCGAGGTTGGGGCCGGGGCTTTCAGCGTGGACGTTGCCTCCGTGCTGGCGGGCGATGGCGCGCACCAGAAACAGCCCGAGTCCAGTGCCTTTGATGCGCACCGCGTTGCGTCCGGGAACGCGATAGAAGCGGTTGAAGATGCGCTTGATCTGGTCGGCGGGAATGCCAACGCCGTGGTCGGTGATGGTGAGAACGACGTTGGTGTAGTGCGCGATCTGAAGCGTGCAACGAACATCGACCGACTCGGGAGAGTACTTGACGGCGTTGTCCAGCAGATTGAGTACGGCGGTGCGCAGGTCGGACGCTACAGCGTGAACGTGCAGGCGGACGTTGCCAGAGACCGGCTCAAGTTGAATCGCCTCGGCGGGCAGGTGGTGGCGGCGCAGCGTGATGGCGATGCAGTCGGCCACCAACGGAGCCAGTTCAATCAGGGTGCGATCCTGCGGACGGCGCGAGCCAAGTTCGCCGGCCTTGAGCACCTGCTCGACGGTAGCGAGAAGTCGGTCGGAGTCGGCCAACATGATGTTGTAGAACTGCTGGCGCTGGATCTCCGGGACGTCGCGTCGCTGTAGCGTCTCCAGATACAGGCGAATGCTGGCGATCGGAGTCTTCAACTCGTGCGTTACGGCGTTCAGAAATGAGTCCTGCCGCTCATTCCGCCGCACCTCGCGAACCAGAAAGACGGTGTTCAATACAACGCCAGCAACCAGCAGTCCAGAGAGGATGATGCCCAGAACGAGCAGGACGATGCGCCGCTCATTGAGGATGATCCAGGCAATGTTGACGACGATCAGGCCAACGACAACCAGAACGCCAATCGTGATGGATAAGGCGATGGCTCCGCGGCGGCGTGTAATGTTCATGGTGTGATGACGAGTATAGAACGGCAAGAGGATTTTGCAACCAGGATATTTCAGACAGCTAGAGATGAATCCATCCGCCACGGATCAACGCAAGTGAAGCGACTGCGACGACGATCCAGAGCAGTACGCCTTGCAGCAGCGGTCGAACGCCGACCTCTTGCAGCGTCTTCTTCGACAGGCTGGTTCCGATCAGAAACAACGTGACGGTCAGACCGATGATGCCAAGATGTTTGAGCGTTGGATAGATCGGCTGGAGTGCATGGATGTAGGTATTGGCGACGGCGGCCAGGCAGAAAAAAAGAATGAACCAGGGCCAGTGAATGCGCGCCTTGCTCTTGTTTGTCATCGCGGTTCCGACCGAGAGCGGCACGATCCAGAGAGCGCGCGCCAGCTTGACCGTGGTGCCGATGGTGAGGGCCAGAACGCCATACCTTGCCGATGCGCCGACCACGGAACTGGTGTCGTGAATGGCGAGCGCTGCCCAGAGTCCGAACTGCGTCTGCGACAGATGTAGCGCGGAGCCGATTGCCGGAAATGCAAGCAGAGCCACCGAGTTCAGCATAAAGACGGTGCCGAGGGAGACGGCGATCTCCTCTTCGCTGGCGTTGGTAATCGGCGCGATGGCTGCAATGGCGCTGCCACCGCAGATCGCCGTGCCGGTGGTGATGAGGAACGAAGTGCGAGACTTGACCGAGAGCAGCTTGCCCAGCGCCCAGCCCAGCAACATGGCGAAGCTGATGCTGCACGCGGTGTAGACAAAGCCGGAGCGTCCGACGCGAAGAACCTGTGCGAGATCCATCCCGAACCCGAGGCCAACGACAGAGGCCTGTAGTAGAAATTTGGAGAGATGTTTTGCCTCGACGTGAAACGGATGGATGAAAGTAAAGCCGTAGACAACTCCCGCGACGAGTGCGATGGGAGGAGAGATGAGGCCGCTGGCGGCAAGGATCAATCCGATAAAGAATACGTTCCTGGACATGCATCCAGTGTTGGCGAGAAATTGTCCTGCGTCCAAGCAGTAGTTCTCATGCCGCATTTGCGAATCTTATGAGTTGCAAAAGTCTACGCCCGCTTGGTCTTCGTTGACTTCTTCGCGACTCCTGCACGGGATAAGAGGAAGCTGCGAAACTGCTGGGCAAGGCCCTGCGGCTCTGGGCCTGCTGCATAGACGAGTTGGAATTTTCGCTGGATGCGCAGGCCATCGACCTCAACGATCTTGAAGCTGTTATTGAGACGCAGGTCTTTGGCAATCGCCCAGCGTGAGACAAAGCCGACGCCAAGACCTGCCTCCACCGCAGATTTGATCGCTTCGGTGGAATCCAACTCCATCACAATTTGTAACGAACTTCGCTTGATGCACTGACTCGCCAAGGCCATCTCCACTACGCGCCGCGTCCCGCTGCCGCGCTCTCGCATGAGCAGTGGGGCAGCGGCGATTTCAGCGCAGGGAATGGATTTCAATTCGGCCCATTCGTGCGCGGACGGGACGATCAGCACCAGCTCGTCCTGTAGAAACGGCTCTGTCTTCACGTCGCGACTTCGCGCTGGCCCCTCGATCAATCCCAGCGCGATCTTCTGCGCCTCCACCGCTTCGACGATCTGTTCCGTGTTGCCGCTGATCATGGTGAGATGAACGCGCGGATACGCTCTGCTGAACTCGCCCAGCAGGCGAGGCAACACGTATTGGGCAATGGTGGTCGAAGCCCCGAGCGCGAGTCCTCCGGCGTGGCCTCCGCTGAGTGCGGCAATCTCCTGTTGCGCCTGTCCCAGAAGCGCGTAGGCTTGTTGCGAATAGTTCAGCAGGATTCCCCCCGCCTCGGTCAGTGCGATCTGCGCGCCGGTACGATCGAAGAGTTGTACCCCGACCTCTTCCTCCAGCGCCTTGATCTGCAGGCTCACGGCGGGCTGCGTCAGATACAGCTCTTCCGCAGCCTTGCGAAAGCTATGTTGTTCGGCGACTGCGCGGAAGACCACCAGGCGGAAGTTCTCAAGACTTGCCATGGTGAGATTCTATCGCGTCAAAGTAGCGCTAGATATGCTCCATGCCATCCTGCACGGACAGTCGAGGGGCTAGAAGTACTTCTTGAAAAAGGAATTTCTCGCCAGAATTCACCGAGTTCCTTCCAAACACAAAAACGACCTCCAAGAGACATCTGGAAGTCATTTAGAACTGTAGTGTATTGGTTGCGGGGGTAGGATTTGAACCTACGACCTTTGGGTTATGAGAGCGAAAATAAACGTATTTTCAACGGTTTAGCAAACACGGATAGCGCCGTAAATCATTGAAAAACAGGCTAAGGAATCCTTGTTGAACCCTTATTGGCCCCCAGAGTGAAATCAGTCCCTTTCAAAAACAGAGGAGTACACCACAGGATACTTGGCGACTTTTCATTACCAAACTTTGAGAAATTGGCAGGCTCATGCTTTTTGTGCAGGGTCGATGAGGTCTGAACTTCTGCGCCACAATCACTTTTCTACGTGTCTTCGGATAACGCGTAAGCAGTCGTATCGATTGAGTCCCAGAGCAAACTTGTAAACATGATAGCAAGCAGAGGGCAGAAACCTCCGAAGCGTAATTCTACGCATAATTTATTCGGGACACTTCAAGGACGAGCGACTTGCGATGTGGAATAGATTGGCGACTGTCCCAGAGCGGCGGGCGATGGCTTCGGTTTTGGTGCCTCAATTCCTTCGATCGTCACATTGTCGTAATACGGTGTGCTGAGGTTCTTGGCTCCACCGCCCGCCATCAGGCCAGCCATGCCCTTGGTGTAAAGCGTGTCCGATGCGGTCAGAACAGGCTTTTCGTCGATCAGTCCGGTGATGACGAGGCCGATTCCATCAAAGCGCGGGCCGCCTGCAAAGTCGGCTATTGGAAAACTTCAATTGTCGATTAGCGATAGCAGGCCAATGCGCCGACCACCGGATTTCCAGTCGCATTTGCCCACGCCATGCTGGGTTAGTCCTGAAAAACGCCGATTGCGGCGCTCATCCTTTGGCGAATGATTTGAGCGCCCCCCTTGGCTTCTTGGCAACTCCCTATCGTCATACCAGTTGAATACTGCACCGAATCGGTACGAGAATAAGGGCGGAAGATCGCGATTGGCCCCATCTCTTCCATGGCAATGATTACGGAAGGCCGATATCCTCCTGGGAAAGCTGTTGCGCGGCTCGTCGATAGGCTGCATACACCGTCTCGTCGAAGCAGGTAAAGATCACCTGTTCGATGGCATCGTCTTTGCGCAGTTCCGCGGTCGTTTCGCGGATCGCAATCTCGACAGCGAGGTTGACGGGAAAGCAGTAGACGCCGCAACTAATGGCTGGGAAGGCCAGAGTCCGCAGGCCGTGGCTTCGCGCGAGCGCAAAACAAGAACGATAGCAACTGGCAAGCAGCTCCCGTTCTCCGTGCTCTCCGCCATGCCACACCGGGCCAACGGTATGAATAATAAATCTGGCGGGCAAGCGATAACCCCTGGTCAGTTTCGCCTGGCCTGTCTTGCAACCATGGAGAAGAAGGCACTCGCGGAGAAGTTCCAGACCGGCAGCGCGATGGATTGCCCCGTCAACCCCTCCGCCACCAAGCAGGGAGCAGTTAGCGGCGTTGACGATGGCGTCAACTGTCAGGGTTGTGATGTCCGCCTTGAGAATTGCGATTCGAGAGGTTGCTTCGCTCATGGGAAGATACTCCTGCCACAGCTACGCAGAATCAGGGCCAAGCCTTCTGAGCCATCGTCGCCCCCACATCCCGACGCTAAAGCCGCTGCCAACCAAAAGCGCTTCGTCATCGTCCTCCTCCATCAATCTTCGCAGCCGTCACATATTAAAGACGTAACTTAGCGGCAATCTAGCGAAAGAAATCCAACTATTCTGCACATCCTGGCATAGTGCATCTCGCCGAAGTATTCCCCACACGTTTTATTTTGACTGAACCCCATGTAGCTAAACAGCAGCTCATCCGACGCGTTTCAGCGTGGACTTACTCCGCAATCTCCTGTTTGTTTTCGGTTCGATGCCAGCCGAATCCCGCTTTATAAAAACCAAAGTAATATCCATAACACGCAAAAACCCAATAATACCAGTCTGTTAGAAGGAGTCTTTCTGCATGCTTCGCTTTTGATCTGCCATTCATTCAATTGGCTGACAAAGCAAATAGAGTATTCACTATGTATTCAAGTTTGGGCCAGCATCAACCTCCCTCGCGCCGCGCCGGTGTCGGATTCCTTGTCGTTCTAGCCGTTCAGTTGGTCGCTGCATGTATCGGCTTGGCAATCTCCTTCCGAATGCAAAACATGACCAGCTTCCATACCTGGACAGAGATCTGGGAGGTGGGAACACTTCTTCTGCTTGTGCCCAGCCTTGTCTATGCCACCCGTCTTCACCGCCAGCTACGCCGCGAGGAGTTGGCTCGCTTTGGCATCGAATCGGAGTTGACGGTCGAGCGTGCCGCTCTTGAAGAGCGTGTGCAGGAGCGTACGCGAGCTCTGGAGTCTGAGGCTCAGGAGCGCAGGCGTTCCGAGCGCCTCAACCGAGGATGCAATCGCGTCCTCGAGATGCTGGCCAGAAATGAGTCTAGCGACGAGATGCTCAAAGTTCTGGCCAATACCGTCGCTGAGTTTCGATCCACCTGGCTCTGCGCCGTCCACGTCCTCGATGCCGGCAGGCTCAAGCTCACCGCCAGTTCGGGCCTCAAGGAGAGTATGTTTCAGCATCTGCAAAACATCCCGCTGGACTTCTCCGACGCTCCCGAGAGTGCCGCATTCACCGCCGGAAAGTTATGGCTGGTGGAGGATCTAAGCGAGGGCCACAAGCCCTGGCGAGAGTTGCTGCGCGCCAATGGTCCACAATCCGCGTGGTCCGCACCTTTCCTCGCGCCCGACTCCACCCCGTTGGGAACGCTCACGGTCTACACCCTGCTGAGGGATGCGCCTACGTCCGTCGCCGTTGAGATGCTGGAGATGGCCTGCCAGATGGCGGCTCTGGTTCTGGAGCGTCGCCGCCTGCAAACCCAACTGATCGAGCACGCCTACCACGACAGCCTCACGGGACTGCCCAACCGCCGCCTGGGCGAGGATCGCCTCTCTAGCTCCACCAACCGCGCTCAGCGCACAGGACACAAAACCGCCGTCCTCTGGATTGACCTCAACAAGTTCAAACAGGTAAATGATCAATACGGCCACCCGGTGGGCGACGAGGTGTTACGCCAAACCGCTCGCCGACTGGCCGCCCGGCTGCGCTGTAGCGATACGATGGCCCGCATGGGTGGCGACGAGTTCATGGTCATCCTCGAAGATATTACAGACCGTCAGGCAGCGGAGTCCACTGCCATCGACCTGCTCGACGCTCTCTCCTGCCCCATGCAGATTGAGAATCTGGAGGTCTCCCTTGGGGCCAGCATCGGCATCTCGCTCTTCCCCGAGGACGGCAACACCGTCGACAGCCTTGCCCAGCACGCCGACCGCGCCATGTATGCGGCCAAGTTCAGCGGCTGTGGTGTCCTCTCCTTCACCCCGGAGATGGACAATGAGCCAACCAAGCGGCGCGAGTTGGAGGCCGAGTTGAGCTTGGCGCTGGACAACGACGGATTCTCCGTTGTCTACCAGCCGCAGTGCCTTCCGGATGGTAAGCTGGTCGGCCTTGAAGCTCTTATCCGCTTCCACTCCGAGCGTCTGGGAGATGTCTCTCCTGCGCATTTCATTCCCATCGCCGAGGAGACTGGCCTGATTGTTCCCCTCGGCGAATGGGTTCTGCGCGAGGTCTGTCGCCAAGGTCAACAGTGGCTTGCAACCGGCCACCCAATGGTTCCTATTGCGGTTAATATATCCACCATTCAGTTCGATCGTGAAGACTTTGCCGACACGGTCGCCAAGATTCTCTCCGAGTCCGGGCTGCCCCCGGCACTGCTCTCGCTGGAACTGACTGAGAGCATCGTCATGCAGAATATCTCCGAGACTACCCACCAGATGAATCGCCTCAAACAGCTTGGCGTGTGCATCGCCATCGACGACTTCGGCACAGGCTACTCCTCGCTCAGCTACCTCCACTGTCTGCCCATCGACACGCTCAAGATTGACCACTCCTTTATCGAAGACCTCACCATGCTCGAGGGCACACGCCCCATCGTAGAGGCCGTTCTCTCCATGGCTCACACGCTAGGCTACAGAGTTGTAGCTGAAGGAGTGGAGACAATCCAACAGCTCAACATCCTGCAATCGAACCGCTGCGATGTCATCCAAGGCTATCTTTTCTCGCGACCGCTCCAGCCGCAAGCCGTAGCGCGAGTCCTTCTCTCCGGCAGACTGGAGATGAGCGAAAAGCCTCCCACCCTCCCACCATGCGAAAGTCAGCTCACACAACCACAAAATCTCAAAGGAGCAGTTTTTCTATCCAGATGAGCCAAGCGAAGGCGAAGTAGTGAAAGCCTGCGAGGGTGGTTGAGAGTCGTTTGTAGTCGCGGGCGAGTCGCCGGAATCGCACAGCCCAAGCAAAGCTTCGTTCGACCACTCAACGGCGTGGCAGCAGCACGAAGCCTCGTTTTGCTTCGGTATGTTTGATGGCTTCGAGTTGGATGCCGTGGCAATCCTAGCGATTGTCGTCGAGTTCGAGACGGAGATAGTCCCACACTACACCGCTTTGCAGATCTCCTCCGGGTACAGTGAAGGTCATCTCGTTTTCGCCGGGCTTGAGCAGTGCGGCGTCGAACTTCAGCGTACGTTGCTGGTTGAGGCCCTTGTCGGCGTTGTAGCGGATGCTGTTGGTGGTGATCAGGTGGGCGTTATCGGGGGTGGTCCCGTCGCCAATGGCACCGACGCTATGGCCGTTGAGGCCGACAGCCAAGCCGTCGCGAAGGCCATTGACTCCGGCGAGCGCGACACGGAGTGAGGCCTGACCATGCACAGCCTTTACAACGCTAAACTTGACCGTCCAGACGGTAGTGCGACCACTGCCGTAGATCGCCCACGGCCCCCTATGATTGGTCTGCGGATACTGCTGTAGCGACTCAGCCTTGACCCAGCCGAAGGGTTGATTGGCGGGATCCTTGGCCTCGGGATTGACGAAGGAGAGGTTGGTGGCATGTGGAACCTCCTCGAAGAACCAGTCCTTGCGGTAGTCGCTCTTGCCGACCGTATAGGTGATGTCGTGGGGAAAGATAAGCGCGTAGCGCAGGTTCCATCCCCACAGCCAGTTGTTGGAATCATCTCCCTTGAAGAACTTGTCGCCCGAACGGTCGGGGTAGCCAATCTCCCAGAGTTGCGTTCCGTAACGCACGGGCTTCCACACGAGCTTGCCGAGATCGACAGTCTTGCCAGCAACTACAGTGATATTGGTCTGCGCAAAGTCGCCAAGGACGCCTGTAGCGAAGGCGTGCAGGGTATAGCTTCCGGGACGCACTTTGGTGAGGGTGAATTTGCCATCTTCCGTTCCGTCGTTCCAAAACTGGTAGCCATTGGCGTTGTGTATCCAGAGCAGCTTGTCCGTGTCGGGAGCAGTAAGCCCGACGGTGATGCGAGAGAACGTCTTCGGTGTACCCTCGGGGGCCAGTGGATCGTCGAGAACGATCTGGCCGGTGACAGTGCCTCGTTCGGCAGCGTGTGGATAATCCACTCCGTTGACCCAGTCATACGGCCACTTGGCGTTCTGCTGCTTCGCCTGATTCAGCGCGTCCTGCCATAGAGCATTCGCGTTGCTGTGCCAGCTTGCGGGAACGGTGGGGTTGCCAGCCGTCGCGGCGAGCGTGTCGATCTCAGTCTGGCTGGTGGGCTTGGGGTGGTCGAGCGAGTTGACATAGACGAAGATGGGGCCAACGACTCTGGTCCAACTCTCGCCAGCGGCTACGTTGACGCGTGCGCCGGTGTCGTAGTGGCCGCCGACCCAGTAGTCGAGGATGATCGGTTCGGGGTTGTCGTTGTCGCCGAAGTGGGCGTCTAGCTCGATCTTGCTTGGGCCACCGCTGAGGTATTCGATGGTCGGATTGATGAACCAGATGCCGATGTGGTTCTTGGTACTCGACCAGCCATAGGCGGGCGTCTTGTACTGTACGCCGGAGTAGCTATATTTGTGCTCGACCGAGTTTTTGTAGACACCCTTGCTCATGATGCGCTGCTCTTTGGCGTGGACGACGACTCCGGTGCCCCAGTCGGTCGGCGCGGCCTCCAGCATATTGCGATCCTTGTCCACCGTAATCCAATCGAAGCTCTGGCTGAGACGCGTGATGTAGCGGCTCTCGGCGCCGACTCCGCTGGCGCGGTAGGAGGGCGGATGGGTGAAGATGGCATAGACATAGATGCCGCTGTCGCCGCGACCGAGCGCGTAACGAATCTCCATATCGCAGTAGGTTCCACCACCGGGCGCACCGCGGCCCAGCATGATCTGGCCACCGCTGACGCCTTTGATGGAGACCTCGGCGCGAGCGCCACCGTTCGTAGCTGGGTCAATGTTGATGGTGTTGGTCAGTTGCTGCGCATCCTGCGGAGTCTGCTCCCAATAGCCGCCATTGCCGCCCATGGTCTCGACGCCGTGATAGACCAGCGAAGCCATTGATCCGCTGTCCTTGCGGATGGTCGCCTTGACGATGCCGTTATCGAGCGTCCAACTGCGGCCGTTGTCGGTAACTGTGACGGCGGACTTGGTATTCTGACTGGCAACAGCCGACGGAAGCTGAGCCGTAAGCACCGCCGACGTCGGCATAATCAAGAGGAAGAATCCAATTGCAAGAAGTGCCGACGCGCGCAGATATTTCGAGACGCGGATAAATCGCAGGATATTCATTTCAAGCCTCAGAAAAGTAGAACCGTGTTCCAGAGACGACTGAGGAATGAAATAAGTTGCCGAGTTTTCGGCGGATTAGTTTTCTGCGCGCTATATTATTGCGCCTGTCTTCAACCATGGTGACAGGCACCATTGTGCTGGAGTACATCAACCAATGGCGTACTGGTGTTTAGACGGTTGCGGGACAGGGTGTTAACGGGGAAAACTTTTTACTATAGAATTTTAGCAATTCGGAAGAGGCGCATTTTCTCGTCGGAAACTATGGGCGTCTCCGCTCTCCGGTGCGACCAATGTGAGAAATCGCCAAGGGGATGGGTAATGAAGCGGAGTGGGTGGATTGCGCTGCTGTTGATGATGGGCTTTGCATTTGGTGTGGTAGCGAATGCGCAGTCGGTGCGGACGAAGATGAACGTCGACCGGGGATGGAAGTTTCTGCTAGGCGATGAGGCCCGCGCCAGTGATTCTGTCTTCGACGATAGTCACTGGCAGTACGTCAACCTGCCCCACTCCTTCAGCGAGCCTTATTTCCGCTCACCGGACTTCTACGTCGGCTACGGCTGGTATCGGCGGCACATCCAAGTGGACACGGCCAGCATCAACCAGCAGGCCTCGCTTGAGTTCGAGGGAGCCTTTCAGGACGCCGAGCTCTGGGTCAACGGCAAGAAGGCGGGCGAACACATGGGCGGATACACCGGCTTCTCCATCGACATCACAGGCGATCTACACGTAGGCGACAACGTCATCGCCGTGCGCGTCAACAATCTATGGAACGCCCAGCTCAACCCCCGCTCCGGCGAGCACGTCTTCAGCGGCGGTATCTATCGCGACGTCTATCTGGTGACGACCTCGGCAGTGCATATTCCCTGGTACGGAACCTTCGTGACAACGCCGAAGGTCTCCAACGAAACGGCTACCATCGACGTAAAGACCGAGGTGCGCAACTCCTCCGGCGCGGCGACGACCGCCGTGCTGAAGACGGCGATCCTCGACCCAGCGGGCAAGCAGGTCGCAGAATACTCGACGGAGAGCAAGATCGAAGCAGGCGCACTCGCAACCCTCGAACAGAGCGGCGATCTCACCGGCCCCCAGCTCTGGTCGCCCGAGACTCCGAAGCTATACACCGCCGTCAGCCGCATCTATGTGAAGGGGGCCTTGCAGGACGAGTTTCACACCCCCTTCGGCATTCGCTGGTTCACATGGACCGCTGACGACGGCTTTACCCTCAACGGCAAGCACCGCTACTTCCACGGAGCCGATGTGCATCAGGATCACGCGGGCTGGGGCGATGCGGTCACCGACGCCGGAGCCCGACGCGACGTGGCGATGGTCAAGGAGGCTGGCTTCGACTTCATTCGTGGCTCGCACTACCCACACAAGCCAGCCTTCGCCGATGCCTGCGACCAGCTCGGTGTCCTCTTCTGGTCGGAGAATCACTTCTGGGGGATCGGCGGCCCCAAGGGCGATGGCTACTTCAACGCCAGCTCCTACCCCTCGGTCGAGGCGGATCAGGCCCCGTTCGAGGAGCATGTTCTACAGAGTTTAGCCGAGATGATTCGTATCAACCGCAATCACCCCTCGATCATTGTATGGAGCATGTCGAACGAGCCTTACTTCTCGCCCGCCGCCGTCCTGCCCCAGATACGCGCTCTGCTGGCCAAGGAGGTCGCCGAGAGCCACCAGCTCGACCCAACCCGTCCAGCCGCTATCGGCGGAGCGCAACGCGGCGGCATCGACAAGATCGGCGACATCGCTGGCTACAACGGTGACGGAGCCCGCCTCTACCTGAATCCGCCGGTGGCCAGCGCTGTCACCGAGTACGGATCGTACAAGGAGATCCGCCCGGGTATCTACGACTCCAACCTGCGCGACCTGACCGGTCAGCCGGAGTTTCACTGGCGCGGCGGCCAGGCGATCTGGAGCATGTTCGACCACGGCTCAGTCGCCGGAGCCGAGGGAACCACCGGCATCGTTGACTACTTCCGCCTGCCCAAGCGCGGCTGGTACTGGTACCGCAACGCACTGCGCGGCATTCCCCCGCCGGAGTGGCCCACCGAGGGCAAGGCCGTCGCTCTGCGCCTCACCTCAAACAGCCCCGTAATCGAGCACGCCGACGGAACCGACGACGTGCAGGTGATCGTCACCGTCGTCGACGCCACGGGCAAGCAGCTCAGCAACACGCCCGACGTAAAGCTGGAGGTCGTCAGCGGCCCGGGAGGCTTCCCCACAGGCCGCTCGATCTCGTTCAATAAAGACTCGGACATTCCCATCCTCGACGGCCAAGCGGCCATCGAGTTCCGCTCCTATTACGCTGGTACGACGACGATCCGTGCCACCTCCCCCGGCCTGCCCGAGGCGCTGCTAAAGATCGTCTCGAAAAACGCGCCAGAGTACGTCGCAGGCAAGACGCCGGAGTTTCTGCCCGCCCCCTACGTCCGCTTTATCGGACGGATGCAGAGCGCGGCGGCAAAGGAGGTGGTCGCCAACATCGCGCTCGACCGCCCCACCAATGCCAGCAGTATGGCCGCAGGACATCAGTCGAAGCTGGCCACAGACGGAGACAACGCGACCTACTGGGCCGCCGCACCCGACACCACCGGCCCGCAGTGGTGGGAGAGCGACCTTGAGGGCGTCTACGATGTCAGCGAGGTAATCGTTCGCTTGGCCAGCGCGGGCAACTACGCCTATGAGATCCAGATCTCGACCGACGACCGCATCACATGGAGAACCGCAGTCAAAGGCACGGCCCATGCTGTTGCTGGAAAGCCAGTGGTGGTCCCACTGCCAGCAGGGACGCGCACCAGTGGAATTCGTATTGTGCTGGATTCAGGGCCACAGGGCACAGTGCTTGGACTAGCCGAGGTCGCAGTGCGCGGAGCAAGGTCGAAGTAGGGCTTGTCTGGCGGGTTGAACCCCGAACCCGAGCGTTCCATTGGGCGCTCGAGTTCGATGAGAATGACTCTTGCTACTCGACCTCTTCTCTGAAACTTGGCTATCTCGACGGCGTGCGCCAATTGTCCGTGGGCAAAGAGGACACAGACTTCTCCGCTGTCGGTGTTTAGTGCTGGATCATAGATCAGCCGAATCGGCGGATTTACCGTCGTTCAAATTGCACGAGGACCAGCAGGCCCGCAAACGAATGCAGGTTGAGGCTGCCGCGTTCTGCCGCAATCCAAGCTCGTCCATAGTTATCGTTTACTTTCTAAGTTATTGTGTGTTATGGGGATAACATTCTCCCGCACTTTACAGTTTGCCAGAATCTAATCTCTGCGCCTATTATGGCTGGCATGAATGCTTGCCGATTCTCTCGCCGCCGCTTGATTCAATCCGCTCTGGCCACTGTTCCCTATGCCGCACTTGCCAGTCGATTCTCTTCTAGCCCCTTGTTCGGCCAAGG
>JARLFY010000078.1 GCA_031296325.1 Acidobacteriaceae bacterium
GCCGTGCTGTTCATCGTCGACGTAACCCACCGGCTGGCCAGGAGTGAGGACCCGACTGCCACATCGCAGGGGCCGGATGCGGGAGCGAAGAAGATTACCGGGCGGATGGCGTTGAGCGCGGCGGAGGACGATTTTGCCCTGTCGCTGGTCAAGAAGCTGGAGTGTCCGGTGGTGCTGGTGCTGAACAAGATCGACGCGGTGCGCAAGGAGGAGTTGCTGCCGCTGATTGCGCATTGGAGTTCGCTGCACAACTTCGCCGAGGTCGTCCCCATCTCGGCGCGCAAGAAGGAGGGTCTTGGTCTGCTGCTGGACAAGATCGTCGCGGTGCTGCCCGAGGGCCAGCGCTACTTCCCACGCGATCAGGTGACGGACCAGCCGGAGCGGTTTCTGGTCGCCGAACTGATTCGCGAGAAGATTCTAATGCTGACCGGCGAAGAGGTTCCCTACGCGACCGCCGTGGTGATCGAGAAGTTCGAGGAGCCGGCCTCGCCCAAAAAAATGAAGGACGGGAAGCTCCCCCTGACCAAGATCGCTGCGGCCATCTACTGCGAACGCACGGGGCAGAAGGCGATCCTGATCGGCAAGCAGGGCGCGATGCTGAAGGCCATCGGCACCGCCGCGCGCAAGGACATCGAGGGTCTGCTGGGAACGCGCGTCTTTCTGGAACTCTTCGTCAAGGTGCAGGAGGAGTGGCGCTCCAGCCGAGGATTCGTCGAAGAACTGGACTGGCGCCGCCAGCTGGAGCAGATCGCCGCCAAGCAGCAGCGCGAGGAGTAGTGCTGGCAGAGAAAAGGCTTAGCGCCGATTTGCACCGATAGAGGCACCGATTATGGACAGCGAGAGAGGCTGGTTGTCGCTGGGATGGGCCGCAGAGTAGAAACTGTTGAGCGGCTCTGCTAAGGTCAACATGGGAACACGATGCCTTTCGACGCACACGTTTCAACCGACTCTTCGGACGTACAACAGCCGCCCTCCACAACGGAGGCGCAGGCTGCTGCTGTTCTGCCAGTTGGCGACGCGGCCAAACACGCCGAGGACAGCGCTGCGCCCGTCTGGCTGCAACGCTTCTCGCTGTTTGTGCTGGTACTCTTCTGCGTCTATCTGGGCGTGATGGTGACGATTCTGCCCTGGTGGACGAGGGTCTGGGATCGCAATCTATTCATTCAGTCGCACCCCATGCTGGCGACGGTTCTGTACAACGGCGCGGTGCGCGGACTGATCTCCGGCTGCGGACTGCTGGACATCTGGATCGGCATCTCGGAGGCGATTCACTACCGCGATCACCGTCGCTAGCCGCCACTTGCCGAAGCGGGCCAGAGCGCATATTTTTCTTGCAGAAGCGGATTCTTGCACCGTGGAGAAGAGAGACCGATGAACCGAAGAGATCCCGATCTGCTGGACCACGCGCCTCTGGCGTATCAAAACACCGAGTTTCTCGACTCTCCCGACGGCCGCCTGCTACGCATTGTGGCCGAGTATCAGGAGCCGATGGCGCGCTTTCGCCGCGAACGCATTCAGGACACGGTGGTCTTCTTCGGCTCGGCCCGCTTCCATTCTCTGGACGTGGCCAGCCAGCAGTTGGAACTGCTGGAGAACACCGGCTCGACCACTCCGGCTCCCCTCAGCGAACAACCCGCGCGCGCTCAGGAGGTGGAGCGCGGAGAGGCCAGCGAGCAGAAATTACGTCTGGCCGAGTCTGCCGTGGAGATGGCGCGCTACTACGAGGACGCACGCACGCTGGCCGGACTGGTCTCGCGCTGGGCGATGACGCTGCCCGGACGACGCCATCGCTACGTCATCACCTCGGGCGGCGGGCCGGGGATCATGGAGGCGGCCAATCGCGGAGCCTACGAGGCCGGAGCCAAGACCATCGGACTCAACATCAAGCTGCCCTTCGAGCAGATGCCCAATCCCTACATCACGCCCGAATTGAACTTCGAGTTCCACTACTTCTTCATGCGCAAGTATTGGTTTGCGTATCTGGCCAAGGCGCTGGTGGTCTTTCCCGGCGGCTTCGGCACGCTGGACGAGATGTTCGAACTGCTGACCCTGACCCAGACCCACAAGCTGGCCAAGAAGATCACCGTACTGATCTACGGATCGAGCTACTGGAAGAGCGTCATCAATCTGAGCGTTCTGGCGGAAAAGGGAGCGATTGCCATGAAGGATCGCGATCTCTTCCAGTTTGTGGACACGCCGGAAGAGGCCTTCGAACTGCTGAAGGCCAGCCTGTCGGAAGACCTTTGCCACGAGGCCGCCTACAATCACGAACACGAGATACACGACATTGGCGTCCCGGCGGCTCCGGCTCCCAACGCCGAGGAACTGCTCGGCCCGGACATCGCCAAGACGCGCTAAGAGCGCGCCAAAATGCTGCAGGAACGACGCAATTCGAGCCGATTTTCTTATTATGAAATCGCTTGGGGTTTTGCCTGCTATAGGGAAAACTATTTTTCGAGATGGACGCAACTCGTTTCTCCAGAGCGCGGCTTGCATTGTGGCGTGGGGCCAGATATTCTCCAACCTAGAAACCGGCCTGCAAAGCAGGTGTGGGAATACCGCTGGTTGAACCAACATTCAATGAACAGGGATCTGGTTCGTATATATGGCTCGGTGAGCAGTCCGCCAGTCCGGAACGCCTAATGAGCCACGACTGGATACCGCCGTCTTAGGACGGGTTCACCAGCGCCTCTCCGCACGGCCCCGTGGGTCGGTTTTCTATTGCCCAGAAGCTTCGCCTCAGGGCGCCAGGATTGAATCCATGCCATCGCAAAACATGCTACGCAAGGGAAACAGACGGAAGTCGGTCATGGCCGAGTACCGAGCCACGCGCGGCGTAGAGCCTACCCCCGAGGTCATCGTTCCCGTACTCGACCTCGACGAAGACACGGAGATGGAAGACGGAGTACGCAGCTTCCTCGCCGATGCCACCGCCGCCGGAATGCGTCTTGACGCCTATCTGGCCCACGCCATCCCAGAGATCAGCCGCGCCCGGGTGCAGATGCTGATCGACGCTGGGCAGGTTCGCCTTGACGGCGTAGCTCCCAAGGCCAAGCAGAAGTTGCGCGGCGGCGAAGCCATCGAGATTGAGGGCGAGCCGCAGCCGGCCCCGCTGCACGCCACCGCCGAGGACATCCCGCTCGACATTCTCTTCGAGGACAAGTTTCTCGCCGTGGTGAACAAGCCCGCCGGAATGATGGTTCACGCCGGAGCGGGAGCCACCGACGACGCGCGCAATCGCGGCACACTGGTCAATGCCCTGCTCTTCCATCTGGCCAAACTCTCGGACGTGGGAGGCAATCTGCGCCCGGGCATCGTGCATCGTCTGGACAAACAGACCAGCGGAGCCATCGTCATAGCCAAGGACGACGTAACCCATCGCAAGCTGGGCGAGATGTTCGCCGAGCGACGCGTCTCGAAGACCTATATCGCTCTGCTGCACGGATCGCTGGCCAAGGACAACGTCACGGTGAGTTTGCCGGTGGCGCGCGATCTGGTGCGGCGCACGCGCATGACCACGCGGCGGCCCGACGGTCGCAACGCCATCTCGCACTTCCATGTGGTCGAGCGACTGGCCACGCGTTACGGAGCCTTCACGCTGGTCGAGGTAAAGATCGAGACCGGAAGGACGCACCAGATTCGCGTCCACGCGCAGTCGCTGGGGCATCCCGTGGTGGGCGACTCGCTCTACGGCGCGCCGCGCCTGATTCATCCTGTGTTGCGAACGTCGGAAGAGGAGAGCCTCGAACTGGATCGCAACTTCCTGCACGCGGCGCATCTGGAGTTCGCCCACCCGCAGACGGGCAAGGCGCTGGTGGTCGACGCTCCGCTGCCAGAGGAGTTGCAGCGTTTTCTTGAGCTGCTCAAGACGGAGCAGCCCGCGGTTGGGTAGAATCATGCAAGTGAATACTTTGATTAATTTCAACTTTGGTGTTGCGAACGATCGGAAGCTGCCGCTGGGCGTTTGCGCGGCTCTCCCTCTGTTTTTTGCCACTCTGCTGGCCCACGGACAAGCGACTACGCCGGCGATCCCGACGAACGTCCCGGCGGCGAAGGCGGCTGCAACGGCTCCGGCGAATCAGCAGACTCCGCAGGAAGATCTGACGACGCCCGTGTTCAAGGTCGAGTCCAACGAAGTGGATCTGGTCTTCACCGTAACCGACAAGAGCGGGAAGTTCATCACCGGGTTGAACCAGTCGAGCTTTGGTCTGTTGGATGATGGTCGTCCGCCAGAGTCTGTGCTGCACTTCTATCAGCAGACGAATCTGCCTCTGCGCGTGGGCATCATGCTGGACACCAGCACCTCGATTCGCCAGCGCTTCCACTTCGAGCAGGATGCGGCGATCACCTTCCTGCAACAGGTGCTGCATCGCAATGATCGCGCTTTCATCGCAGGATTCGACGTGCAAACCGACATGGAGCAGGGATTCACCAACAACATCTCCCTGCTGGATCAGGGCATTCGCAGACTGCGTCCGGGCGGAGGAACAGCTCTGTTCGACTCGCTCTACTCGGCCTGCCGAGATCAGATGCTGACCCTGCGCGAGACCAACTCCGTGCGCAAGGCGATCATTCTGGTCTCCGACGGCGACGACAACTACAGCCACGCGCAGGAGAACGACGCCATCAAGGAGTGCCAGCGCGCCGACACCATCGTCTACGCCATCAGCACCGACATCAGCCCGACCCGCGACAAGGGCGACGACGTACTGCGTCGCATCGCCCAGACGACCGGAGGTCAGGCCTTCTATCCCAAGCGGATCGAAGACGTTGCACTGGGATTCATAAACATCGAAGAGGAACTGCGCAGCCAGTATTTGCTGGAGTACCGCCCGGCAGAGTTCAAACTCGATGGATCCTTCCGCACGATCTATCTGCACACCAACGATCGGCGGTATAACGTGCGAGCGCAGGCGGGATACTTCGCCCCCAAGGCCGCCGAGTAACGCTGGACAATCCAACGAGCTTCAACAGCATCAAAATCGAGATGCATACGATTCAATCCAACGACGCGCTGCTCGTCATCGACGTACAGAATGACTTCTGCCCCGGCGGAGCCTTGGCGGTCACTGGCGGCGACGAGATCGTTCCCCGCATCAACTCGCTCGCGCGACGCTTTCCCCACGTTATCCTGACGCAGGACTGGCATCCAGCCGGACACATCTCGTTTGCCAGCGCGCACACGGGAACACAGCCCTATCAGAGCATCGCCGCGCCGTATGGCACGCAGACTCTCTGGCCGGATCACTGCGTACAGAACACGCATGGCGCGCAGTTTCACCCTGCGCTCGACATTCCACACGCCGAACTGATCCTGCGCAAGGGATTTCGCGCTGGAATCGACTCCTACTCCGCGTTTCTGGAGAACGACCACGTCACGCCGACCGGTCTGGCGGGCTACCTGCGCGAACGCGGGCTGACACGCCTCTTCCTCTGCGGGCTGGCGTATGACTTCTGCGTCCGCTTCTCCGCCATCGACGGCACCGCGCTGGACTTCGAGTGCCTCGTCGTCGAAGACGCCACCCGCGCCGTCAACTTGTCGGGCAGCGTTGAGTCCGCCGATCAGGCCCTCGCCGAAGCAGGAGTGCAACGCATTCTCCGCGCCAAACTCCTCTCCGATTATTGATCCGGCAAGAAAACAGTGGCATAGCATTCCCACCCATTTCCGCAAAAACGCAGAAATGAATGGGGCACCATGACAGTATTTTGTTGCCGAATCCATAATTTGTTTGTCATCCCCGAAGGGGATCTGCTTTTGTCTTTGCCGTTGCCTCGCCGTTGTCTGGCAAGGGCCGAAGGCCTGTTCTATACCAGCCGAGGGCGCAGCCCTAGGGTAAAGCACGGCACAACGACCAACGGCTGAAGGCCCGACCTATAGCTCTCCGAGGATCGATACGCTTCAGCCGTGCTATATGTCGATACAGCCTAGCGAGCCTTTTCTTCCTCGTGTTTTTCTGGCTGTGCCGCTGGAGCTGGTTGTGACTGAACCTGCGGTTGCGGGTGAACCGCAGGTTGTGCCTGCGGAGTTGCCTGCGGTCGGGCAGCCTGTTGCTGCTGCACTGGGCGCGTCTGCGACTGAGCCTGCCGTCCCTGCTGCTGCGTCTGCGTTGGCGTTACGGATTGCTGCTGTACCGGTCTGGTCTGCGACTGCGGCTGGATCTGACGTTGTGGCTGGCTCTGCTGTGTCTGAGGCTGCACCGGCCTCACCTCGGGCGGAGTTCGCGCTGGACGCATCTGGGACTGAGCCGGACTTCCCTGCTGCGTCTGCGTTGGCGTTGTGGATTGCGACTGTACTGGTCTAGTCTGCGATTGCGGTTGGCTTTGTTGTCTCTGTGGCTGAGGCTGAGACTGAACCGGTCTTGTCTGCGATTGCGGCTGACTCTGCCGCCACTGCTGCTGTGGCTGTGGCTGCGACTGCGCGGGACGCGTCTGGGATTGCCCTGACTGCGTCTGCGTTGGCGTTACGGATTGCGGCTGTGCCGGTCTCGTCTGCGACTGAGGCACCGGTCTGGTCTGCGATTGCGGCTGTGCGGGACGCACCGGCTGCTGTTGTTGCCGAGTCCCGTTCTGCGGTACAGCATTATATTGCTGTGTATATCGCGATGAAGGATTTGCTCCGGCAGACCGACCTTGCGGTCCAGCCATGTTCGTCCTCGGCAACGCCGCTGGCAGAGTGCGATCCGCTGCAATCGGTCGTGCAGAGACAGTTACCGCTGGCCGACCGTGGTTCTGGTTGAAGAACTGCTGGCGATTCTGCGCCGACTCATGCTGCGCCCGCACCTGCGTGGTCATGGGAGGAATGCGCTGCTCGCGCATTACGTTGACCTCTGCCGCCCTCGGACGCGCCTGCACTCCTCCGGCTCCTCCGTTGAAGCTGACGCGGTTGTTGATCCGCCCGGAGATGACCATGTTGTTCATTCGGACAGGATGGACGTACACGTTGTGAACCCGGTTCAGATCCACGCTATTGATGGTCGTGTTGTAGTAGAAGTGGTTGTTGTTCCAGTAGCCGCCGTAGTAGCCATATCCGACGTATCCATAGCCGTAGTCCACGCCGCCATAGAAGCCGATGTGCAGTCCCCAGTAGCCGTGATGGAAGCGATAGACCCCGCCGTAGTAGCCCCAGTATCCGGGAGTCCACAGCGCGCCCTCATACGGAGCGTAGACCCAGCAGCCGGGAACCCAGTAGTATCCGTCCGGCCCCCAGGCCCAGTAGCCGGGAGTCCAAAGGTAGTCGGGGTCGGGAGCGGGAGGCTGATCGTACTCCGGCAGCGGTGGTGGAGGAACGCTGGACTCCGCATCGGTCAGATCGTCGGCGTAGAGGTCGGCGACCTGCTGATCGCTCAACTGCTGGTTGTCGTAGTCCGAGGTTGACTGATCGTATGACGGAGCCTGACGCACGATGGGCGCGCCCTGCTGCGAGTAGTCCTCAGCCTGCTGTTGACTCTCGTTCTGCTGCCGAGCGCTCAGTACGCGAGCAGGCGGTGCAGACTGCGCCGGAGACGAGTTGTTTGCCGCCCCACGGTTAGAAGCGGTATTCGCGTCCGCCGGATCGCCGGCATTCTGATCGGCAGCGTTATTCAAGGTCACAGTCTGCGGAGTCTTGTGGCAACCCGCTACGCCGAGAATCAGAGCCAGCCCAAGTCCTGTGCCTACAATAATTCTGCCGACGCCAGCCGCGAAACGCCCAGCCGTATTGTCCTGCATCTCAATCGCCTTCGTTGCGTCGATTCCGTGGTTCGTCATGCTCTGGTTCATCGTCGTCTCCATCTCTCTAACTTCAATCTTCGGATACATCTCGCAACACTCGTTCTGCTGTTGAACTGAAAACCTGTGATCCGCAGCAGACTCGCTTGTAGATAAGATGCATTCTGTCGCAATGGAATACATCTCCCGGCCAGATTTTTACGGCGCGGGATACTCCACCGTCTCGCCCGTCCGTCCGTTCGTCACAGCGAAGCTGCCGTCCAACCGGCCCGTCAGCTTCAACGAGTTCCCTGCGTCGGGAACCGTCTTGACCTCCGGCAGATTCGCGATCCGCGACTCCGGCGCATTGTGCTTCGCATCATTGCCCTCAGCCGTGTGCAACTGCCACAGATCTTTCAATCTGGAAGAACCCTCAATCCTGTCGAAAGTTCCGGGAGCCGCTCCCTTGTGCGCGCCATTGTTCATGATCGCCACCCGTGGAGCAATCGCGTCGATCAGCGCCGGACTGCCGCTGCGCTCCAGCCCGTGGTGCGAGACGACGTAAACATCCACCTTGCCCAGTTTGTCGATGGGACACATCAGCGGCCTCTCTTTGGCCCAGGTCAGGTCGGCCAGGTCGAGAATCCGCAGCTTGCCAAAGCTAATCACCAGGCCAATCGAACGGTCATTTTCGCTATTCTCCGCAGGCTTTACTGGAGACGCCGCACACGCCGCATTCTTCTCTCCGCCAGCCGCCAGCGGATGGTCGATCACCTCGCCGTCCGCGCTCACCACCTGTACGTGGATCGACCTCAGCGGCAAGACATCGCCCGGTTTCGCCACCAGATGCTCCGCCGTACTCCCGGCCAACATCTTCTGGTAGGCCGTCCAGCCCGCCATCGTCGCTCCGCCGTCGTCCTCGCGATTGATGCCGTGGTCGATGAACCTTCCCACCGGAATCTTTGCCACCAACTGCGGCACTCCTCCCACATGGTCGGTGTGATAGTGGGTAATGACGAGATCGTCGATCTTGGTCACTCCCGCCTGCTTGCACAGCGCGACGATCCGGTCGGCATCCCGTCCATTGAAGCCCGGCCAGCCCGTATCGACCAGCATGCTCTCGCCATCCGGCGCAACGAATAGTGTGGACTGACCGCCCTCTACATCTACAAAGTAGACCCGCAGATCTCCTCTGCGATCGACCTCGTTCTGCGGACTGCTCTGCCCTGTCGGCCCGCGATGCTCTCCCATCCCCTGCGTGTACGCCACGCCGCTCAACGCCAGCAATCCAGCCAGCCCCACGCTCCACAACTTCAATCCCCGCATAGACGCCCTCGCCTCTCGCTACAACCGCCGCCCGAAATCGGCCAGCACTGGAATCATCGCACATCCCCCTTTGAACCGGCTGAGAATCCGCCGGAGGGAGAGAACAGCAGACGCAAAAAGGCCAGCCCCGGTGGCGGGGCTAGCCTCTGCGATAGAGATTTGTTGAGCGGGAAGAACCGCCGGTCTTAGGCGGCCTTGGGGGCGACGACGACAGCCTTGACGCGCGCATTCAGGCGAGCCTTGTAGCGGCTGGCGGTGTTCTTGTGCAGAACGCCCTTCTGCACGCTCTTGTCGAGTACCGAAACGGTGGACGAGTAGGCCGCCGCGAGGGTCGTCTTGTCGCCCGCCGCAATGGCCTCACGCAGCGAGCGCAGGGTTCCGCGCAGCTTGCTCTTGTTCGCGCGGTTGGCCGCGGTCTTGGTGACGGTCTGACGTGCGCGCTTCAACGAGGAGACATGATTTGCCATAAAATCTAAACTCTTTTCTTGATCCGCCGAGGCGGGAAATGGGATGCAGGCCGTAGACGCAATTCACCGCATCCCTGCAACTATCTAGTCTACGGAAGCAAGGCGACAAGGTCAACTTTCCTGCAATAAATCAGAAATCCCAACTGGAAGCAATTTAGTCCGTATAGGACGAAAGACAGAAGCAACCACGGATAAAACGGGTCTTCACGGATAAAACTAGAGCGGTCAATCTTTAATCCGTGTTCATCCGCGTTGATCCGTGGTCGTCTCTTGTCTCACTTACGAATAGCTGGTCATAAATCACGGTTTTGGACAGCAGGATTGCGAGGGGCTGGCCACCGGATATTTTTCTTTCGTCTTTTTAGACGTATCAATCGTCTGTAGCAACAGTACCCCCTATGTTTTGACGATGAACGAACCAGCCGACTATGCTCTCTAGGGTTGCGAAGATCATTTGCCAAAAGAATTGAATTGAAAGGTTGTGTCATGTCGAAGGCCGGCTTGTTTCTTGGTTCCATGTTTCTTGCTCTTGCGGCAGTCATGTCTTCTGGCGCGGCGGCGCAGTCCGCCTTGCCCAAGGTCGCGCCAGTCACGGTGAACGCCCCGGTCGTTATCACCGACAACGGCGATAGCTGGACGATGACCAACGGCATGGTGAAGATGTACGTCACCAAGCGCGATGGCAATGTGCCGCAGATTGTCTATCACGGGGTCAACATCGTGGCCCACAAAGAGACCTGGGAACAGCTTCCCTCCGGCACCATCACGGCAACCGTGACCATCGACCCCAGCACCAACGGCGGAGAACGCGGCGAGGTCGCCGTCAAGGGCATCAACGGGCGCATGGACATCGAGGTGCGCTACGTTCTGGAACGCGGCGTCAGCGGCTTCTACTCCTACGCCGAATACACCCATCAGGCCAGCTATCCCCCGGCGGGCGAGGGCGAGAGCCGCTTCATTCTGGAGATGAATCCCACCTTCGACTGGCTCTCGGTCGACGACGACCGCAACCAGTTGATGTGCAGTCCGCAGGACTTCAACGACGCCATCATCATCCACGCCAAGGAGCAGCACGTCCTGCGTACGGGCGTCTACAAGAACTCGGTCGAGCACAAGTACAGCTATAACCAGGTGATGTACAAGCTCACCGCATGGGGATGGTCCAGCACCAAGAACCACATCGGCATCTACTTCATGAATCCCTCCAACGAGTACATCGGCGGAGGAGCGGAGAAGCTGGATCTGATCGACCACATGTCGAACACCCTGCTCGACTACTGGACCAGCGGCCACTACGCCGGAGGCGCGGGCAACTTCATCCCGCAGGGCGAGGAGTGGAAGCACGTTGTTGGGCCGATCTTCGTCTACCTCAACGCGATTGAAGACCCCAAGGATGCATCCCAGGCCGATCTCGACAAGCTGGCCGCAACCTCTGGCAGCGCAATGCCCGTGGTTCCGCAGGTCTGGCACGACGCGGGCATCGCCCTGTGGCAGGACGCAGTCGCCAAGTCCAAGGAACAAAAGGCCGCATGGCCCTTCGCCTGGGTCAAGGGCGTGGACTATCCGCACAAGGAGGAGCGCGCCACCGTTACTGGACAGCTCGTTCTCAACGATCCTCAGGCGACCAGCAAGCTGATGCCGCATCTGACCGTCGGCCTCGCTCACCCCGAGTATCAGGGCAACGGAAGCGACTTCCAGAAGCGCGCGGGCAACGGCAACACCGTCACTTGGGCGCACGATGGCAACTACTACCAGTTCTGGGTAGACGGCAACCCGGACGGCAGCTTCACCATCCCCAACGTCCGCCCCGGTACATACAAGCTGCACGCCTTCGCCGACGGAGTTCTGGGCGAGTTCGCCAGCGGTACCATCACCGTCGAGGCGGGCAAGACGATCAATCTGGGCAAGATCGACTGGCAGCCCCTCCGCTTCGGCAAGCAGGTCTGGGAGATTGGCTACCCCGACCGCACCGCCGACAAGTTCTTCAAGGGCGACGGAGCCAACTACTGGCTCTGGGGCTGGCCGCTGCGCTACGGCGACCTCTTCCCCAAGGACATCACCTACACCATCGGCAAGAGCGACTACCACAAGGACTGGTTTTTTGAGGAAGTTCCCCACTCCACCACCAATGCCTGGATGAACCCCGCCGCCAAGGATCCGCTCAACCAGCGCTTCGGCTGGGTCAATATTCCCAGCAGCGATCAGGATATGTGGCGTCAGTGGGGTCAGGGACGAGCCACCACATGGACAGTCAAGTTCAACATGCCCGCAGCCAGCAAAGGCGTGGCGGTTCTACGTATCGCGCTGGCCGGAGCCGATGGAGGCGGCGGTCTGGAGATTGGCGTCAACGGAAAGAATGTTGGGACCATCTACCCGGTAGCGACCAACGCTCTCCGCTACAACATCGACAAAGGCGTCTGGTACCAGTACGCGCAGAAGTTCGACGCCTCCAAGCTGAAGGCGGGCGAGAACTCGATGACGTTCACCGTTCCCGCCGGAGATGTTACAACCGGCGTGGTCTGGGACTACCTCCGCCTCGAACTGAACGACGGCACCGGCAACTTCCCCGCTCCGCCCAAATAGCGCCAAGCCTTGTCGGAAATGGCAGTCAAGCTGTCCGGAACCTGTACTCCCGGGCAGCTTGATTGGTGCATGGAGCCCGCCGTATTTTTACCAAAAAATCAGCATTTATTTCTTTACAAGACTGATCGCGAATCGTATAAGTCCTGTATGAAGAAATATCTGGCAGAGCTGGTAGGAACCTTTATTCTGGTGCTCTTCGGCTGTGGAACGGCCGTTGTAGCCGGCGACAAGGTAGGCATTCTGGGTATCGCGTTCGCCTTCGGCTTGGCGCTGATCGGCGCCGCTTACGGCATAGGCCCCATCTCCGGCTGCCATATCAATCCAGCCGTAAGTCTGGGCGTCTGGACGGCCGGGAGAATGTCGGCCAAAGACATGGTGGGCTACTGGATCGGACAGTTTCTCGGCGCCATTCTGGCAGCCTGGATACTTTATGTGATCATAGGCGGCGTTGGCGGCGGCTATAACGTCGCCGCCAGCGGCCTTGGCCAGAATGGCTGGGGCGCAGGCTACCAGGGCGGGTACGACCTAACCTCCGCCATCGTCTTTGAATTCGTAGCTACGCTGATCTTTGTTATCGTGATTCTCGGCTCCACGCAGAAGAGCGCTCCGGCGGGGTTTGCCGGACTGGCCATTGGCATCACGCTGGTGGTCATTCACATCTTCGGGATTCACATCACCGGCGTGAGCGTGAACCCCGCTCGCAGTCTGGGACCGGCTCTGTTCGTGGGAGGCAAGGCGATGGCGCAGCTATGGCTATTCCTTCTGATCCCCAGTCTGGCCGGAATCGTTGCAGGTCTGCTGTTCCGCAGCAAGGCGCTTGCAGCCGATTAGAACATCCAGAGAATTGCTGCTTGTCATTCCGCAGCAAAGCGGAGGAATCTGCTTATTTTCTTTGTCTTTGGTCCATTGTTGCTTTTGCCTATAAAGGGCCAAAGGCCCGTCCTATACCAGCCCCTAGGTCAGCGTCCAGCCCAACGACCAAGGGCTGAAGGCCTGCGCTATAGATCTCAGCGCATCGAAACACTGTGCCGATTACAGGTCGATACGCTGGAATGACAGACGCAATTGGGGTACTGCATTGAGAGAGTTGCTCTATTGACGAAAGTCCCGCAGCAGCTCGAAGCTCGCCGCCAGCGGGGTGGTTCGTCCGTCGCGAACCTCCTGTTGCAGTACCGGCAGCCGATCAGCCACCACGGGATGTTTGCAGAAGATGTCTTCCAATCCCATCGAGATCAGCTCATTCATCCACTGTAGAGCGCCCTTGCGCCGACGCTCCTCGATCTTGCCGAGCGCTTCAAGCTTCACCTCGTGATCCAGCACCATCTGCCAGATCTCGTCGATTCCGGTGTTTTGCAGCGCCGAACAGCAGACCACCTGCGGCGTCCATCCGTCGCCCGACGGCGGAAACATGTGCAGCGCCGAGGCGTACTCTATGCGCGCCCGCTCCGCCTTGGGCTTATTGTCGCCATCGGCCTTGTTGATCGCCATGCCGTCGACCATCTCGATGATGCCGCGCTTGATTCCCTGTAGCTCGTCACCCGCTCCGGCCAGCATCAGCAGCAGAAAGAAGTCCGACATTGAGCGCACGGCGGTCTCCGACTGCCCCACGCCGACCGTCTCGATGAAGATGTTGGTAAAGCCCGCCGCCTCGCAGAGCAGGATGGTCTCCCGCGTCCGTCGCGCCACGCCGCCCAGATGTCCGCCCGAGGGGGAAGGCCGAATGTACGCGCGTTCCTCCATGGAGAGCTGTGCCATGCGCGTTTTGTCGCCCAGAATGCTGCCGCCCGAGATCGGACTCGATGGATCGACGCTCAGCACCGCCAACTGTTCGCCGCACTCCCGCGCCACATGCATTCCCAGCGCGTCGATGAAGGTACTCTTGCCCACTCCCGGAACTCCGGTGATTCCCAGCCGCCGCGTCTTGCCAATGCTCGGAAGAATCGCATTCAGAAGCAGCGCCGAAAGCTCCACATCGGAAGGCAACGTGCTTTCGACCAGAGTGATCGCTCGCGACAGGGCTACGCGATCGCCCGCCAGAACGCCGTCAACGTACCACTCCAGAGGTTGTCGCGCCCTCCCACGTGGTCGCGCAGCAGTTCCAACCGTTGGTGCGGATGCCGAGCTGGCCGCAGAAACCGCTGCGACCCCCGAAGGAGTCGCAGCGACATCAAGCGAAGTTTTATCCGTAGAACTAGGCACTAACCGCACTCATCAGCTTCTTCAGAATCACCTGGGCGCAAACCGGAATCACGGTTCCCGGCCCAAAGACTCCCGATACGCCAGCCTCTTCGAGGAATTCATAGTCCTGCGGAGGAATGACGCCACCCGCGTAGACCAGAATATCGCCGCGTCCGCGCTTCTTCAGCTCGGCAATAACCTCGGGAACCAGCGTCTTGTGACCGGCAGCCAGAGAAGAGGCTCCCAGCACATGCACGTCGTTCTCGATCGCCATCGTCGCAGCCTCAGCCGGAGTCTGGAAGAGCGGTCCCATATCGACATCGAAGCCCAGATCGGCAAACGCAGTCGCAATCACCTTGGCGCCGCGATCATGTCCGTCCTGCCCCATTTTGGCGACCAGAATGCGGGGACGGCGTCCTTCGAGCTTGGTAAACTCGTCGGCCAGCGCCACAGCCTTCTTGAACTCGGTATCGTCCTTGCTCTCAGAGGAGTACACCCCAGATATTGTACGGCTAACCGCCTGATACCGGGTAAAGATCTTCTCCAATGCGTCGGAGATCTCGCCCAGTGTGGCGCGCAGACGAGCCGCGCTCACAGCCAGTTCGAGCAGATTGCCATTGCCGGTTCGCGCGCACTCGGTGAGAGCTTCGAGCGACTTGGCGACCGCAGCCGCGTCACGCGTCCGCTTGATCTCTGCCAATCCGCGCAACTGCGACTCGCGCACGACCTGATTGTCGACCTCGCGCGTCTCCAGAGGAGCTTCCTTCTCCAGCCGATACTTGTTGACGCCGACGATGACCTCGCGGCCCGAGTCGATCTGCGCCTGACGACGCGCGGCGGTCTCCTCGATGCGCATCTTCGGCACACCGGTCTCGATGGCCTTGGTCATTCCGCCCAGCGACTCGATCTCTTGAATGTGGTGCCAGGCCTTCTCCATCAACTCCTGCGTCAGGCTCTCGACATAGTAACTGCCCGCCCACGGATCGACAACCTTGGTAATGCCGGTCTCTTCCTGTAGGTAGATCTGGGTATTACGCGCGATGCGTGCGGAGAACTCGCTGGGCAGGGCAATCGCCTCATCCAGAGCGTTGGTGTGCAGCGACTGGGTGTGGCCAAGCGCCGCAGCCATCGCCTCGACCGCCGTGCGTGGAACGTTGTTGAAGACGTCCTGAGCGGTCAGGCTCCAGCCCGAGGTCTGCGAATGAGTGCGCAGAGCCATCGACTTGGGATTCTTGGGGTTGAAGCCCTTGATGATCTTGGCCCAGAGAATACGCGCGGCGCGCATCTTGGCAATCTCCATGAAGTGGTTCATGCCGATCGCCCAGAAGAAGCTCAACCGTGGGGCGAAGTCGTCGATGCTCAGTCCGGCCGCGATACCCGTGCGAATGTACTCCAGTCCATCGGCCAGCGTGTAGCCTAGCTCGATGTCGGCGCTCGCGCCGGCCTCCTGCATGTGGTAACCGCTGATCGAGATGCAGTTGAACTTCGGCATCTTCTCCGAGCAGAAGCGGAAGATGTCGCCGATGATCTTCATCGAAGGCGTCGGAGGATAGATGTAGGTGTTGCGCACCATGAACTCTTTGAGGATGTCGTTCTGGATCGTTCCGGCCAACTTCTCGGTCGAAACGCCCTGCTCCTCGGCAGCCACGATGTAGAAGGCCATGATCGGCAGAACGGCGCCGTTCATGGTCATCGAGACCGACATCTGCTCCAGCGGAATCTGCCCGAAGAGAACCTTCATGTCCTCAACCGAGTCGATGGCCACGCCAGCCTTGCCGACGTCTCCCACAACGCGCGGGTTATCCGAGTCGTAGCCGCGATGCGTCGCCAGATCGAACGCCACCGAGAGTCCCTTCTGTCCGGCGGCAAGATTGCGCCGATAGAAGGCATTCGACTCCTGCGCAGTCGAAAATCCCGCATACTGGCGGATCGTCCAGGGACGCAGCGAGTACATCGTCGAGTAGGGTCCGCGCAGGAACGGAGCCACGCCGGCGGCGTACTCCAGATGCTCCATGCCCTTCAGATCTTCAGCCGTATACCAGCTCTTGATCGCGATCTGCTCGGGGTTCTTCCAATCCGTTGTCTGCGCCTTGCTTGCCACAGCCGTAGCAGGCTTCACTTCAAATTCGATCTTGGAGAAATCAGGTTTCATTAGTTCTTCACTCCCAGCCGGTTCTGCCAGTTCGTCAAGGTCTCAAGGGCGTCGCTTGCGACGTGTACAAATCCCTGCACGCCTAGAGCCGTCAACGCGTCAATCTGTTCCTTTGGATTGCCCGCAACAACTACAGGAACCTTCACCTTCGCGCAGACCTCTTCGGCAAACGCAAGGTACTCGGCATCCGAGCTGCACAGCACGATCAGATCCGCATCGCTGCCCACATACTCTTCGGACTCGACCAGCGTGAAGCCGGAGCAGCCAAAGAAGTTCAACGTAAAGTTGGCGCGCGCCGTCTTCATCTTGGCGTCGCCGCGCTTCAGCAGCAGAACCTTGGGAGCCTTGCCCTTCGCCTTGGCATGACGCGCCGTACGCAGGCGAATCGCCTCGAACGGCTCGGCCAGACGGAAGGTTGGGAACGGTGCAACGCCCGCCTCCGCAACCGGCGCAGCCTCCAGAGGCTCGCCATTCAGATCGGGAAAGTTATTGACGCCCACCATGGCCTTGCGTCGCGACGAGATTGCCTTCTCGCGAACCGCGCGGCTCTTGGCAACTTCTTCGCCCAGCCAGCCCGCAGCCAGAGCCTTACTGTATCCGCCCGCAGCCTCAATGCGCTGGAAGAGCTTCCAGGCCTCATGCGCCAGCGAGTTGGTCAGGCTCTCAATGTAGTACGATCCACCAGCCGGGTCCGCCACCACATTCAGGTGAGCTTCTTCGGCCAACACGCGCTGAATCCCCAGCGCCAGATGCTCGTCAAAGCCGAAAGGCTCGACCGTCAGCGAGTCGCATCCGCCGATTGCAGCCGACATGGCCTCGGTCGTAGCGCGCAGCATGTTGGTATTGGGATCGACGATGCTCTTGTTCAACTGAGCCGTGCGTACATGCAGCTTCAACAGACCAGCCTTCGCGTCGCCGCCAAAGGCCGAAACCACCTGTGCCCAAAGCAACCGCGCAGCGCGCAGTTTGGCAATCTCGAAGAAGTAGGTCGAGCCGACGGCGAAGGCAAACTCAATCTCGCGAGCCGCCACGTCCACCGAACTGCTGGCAGAACGCTTCTCCAACTCCTCGACGCCCGCCGCCAGAGCAATACCCAACTGTTGAATCGCGTCGGCGCCAGACTCCAGAATCAGGTCGGCGCGAATCGCGTTCTTGGCCGGAACGGCCTCCTGATCGATCTTCCACGCCTTGCCTTCGCCGCGTACAAATGGCGACTGGCCGGGAGCCGACGCGGTCTGCGCATCGAGTCCGGCCAGTGCATCGCTGCGATAGTACGGGCGTACATTGAGCCCCTCTTCGGAGCGCCAAACCAGCTTCTTTTCGTAGTCGGCGCCCTTCAGATCCTTCAGGATCGCGGCCTCCCACGTCTCGGTCGAAACGGGCGGAAACTCCTGCGCCAGATTCAAGCCTTCGGTTCCAGCCAATGCATCAGGCATGTGTTCCCTCCTGCACCACTTCGAGCAAGTAGCCAAACGACGCCGTCTCGGTCGTCTTGGGATGAACGAAGAAGACCGTCGTTCCCCGCGAACCCTTGCGCGGAGCGGGATCGATGATCTTGAAGCCGTTCTCCTTCAAATAGTCGAAGGCCTTCTGGATGTCCTTGACGCGCAAAGCAGTGTGCGCGAAACCGCCGCGTCCGCCGTTCTTTTCGATCATCTTGGCGACGGGCGACTCATCGTTCAGCGGCTCCAGCAACTGCACCAGATTCGGTCCGTCGCCCACCTGCAGCAACACCTCACGCACCTGATCCTTGCCCAGCACGTCTTCGCGATGCAACTCCTTGAAGCCCATCGCCTTGTACGCATTGACCTGAGGCTCCAAATCGCCCACCTTCACAGAGAAAGCAACATGGTCAAAAAACAGAAATCCCGGAACCTGCTCGATTGCATCGCTCATTTACTCAAACTCCACTAGAATCTGGCCCGACTGTACACTGTCGCCGGCCTTTACCTTGATTGCGGTCACTTTGCCAGCCACATGCGCCGTCACCTGTGTCTCCATCTTCATGGCTTCCAGCACCAGCAGCGCATCGCCAGCCTGCAGCGACTGCCCTACCTGCGCCGTTACGCTGGCCACAATACCCGAGACCGGGCTGCGGCACACCTTCTCTTCATTCGCCACGGCAGTCTCGGCCGTCGGAGCCGCAGTCGCCGCAATCGGCGTACGGGCCACGGCAGACTCTACCGCGTGAAGGCGCGATCCGAAGTTCTCGGTCTCCGCGATCTCCACGTCCACATCGTAGTTCTTATTGTCGATCGTAATTTTTAGTTTCATGAATCTCTTAGTTGTACAACGTGTGCGATGTCTGAATGGATACGCGACCCTGTTGGGCCCAGGCACCAGTGCGAATCAGGCGAATCTGGCGGACGTGCGCATGCACGCCAAACCAGGTCGCAATGGCAGCGGAGATGGCAAGAAACTCCTCCTCGGAGATTCCAGCCTCCTTCGCCACAGGCGATTGTGCTGCGGGTGCTTCGGTCTTTGCCGCGACAACAGCCGCGACGGGAGCCGCAGCCGATCCCGCCGAAGCCAACCGCTTCTCCAGCCCTGCTACTCGCTCGGCAAGTGCCGAGACTTGGGCCAGAACGCTTTGAAGGCTTGTGCGCAGATCGTCGGAATTGGGAACTGTTTCACTCATCGTCTTCTTCTTCGTTTCCTGTGGTTCGCTTGCTATACACCACTTGCCATCCAAAGCCTAGCCGAATGGAACCCAACTCATAGAGGCATCAAGCCATGCTTTTTCGGAGGACGAAGCTCGCGCTTGGTCTGTAGATACTCCAGAGCCTGCGAGACATTCTGCCGCGTCAACGAGGGTTCGATGATCGAATCGACCAATCTCCGTCCAGCCGCGACGTACGGATTGGCAAACGCCTCTCGGTACAACTCAACCAGCTCAGCCTTCTTGGCCTTCTTATCCTTGGCCTCGGTAATCTCCTTGCGGAAGACGATTCCAGCCGCGCCCTCTGCTCCCATCACCGCAACCTCTGCGGTCGGCCAGGCAAAGACGCGATCCGCGCCCAGATCCTTGCCGCACATGGCGAGATACGCTCCGCCGTAGCACTTGCGCAGGATGACGGTGATCTTTGGAACCGTCGCCGCCGAGTAGGCAAACAGCATCTTCGCGCCGTGGCGAATGATTCCGCCGTACTCCTGCTCGATTCCCGGCATGAATCCCGGAACGTCGACCAGCGTCACCAGTGGAATATTGAATGCATTGCAGAAGCGGATAAACCGCGAAGCCTTGTCCGACGCATTGATGTCCAGCGATCCGGCCATCACCATCGGCTGATTGGCGATAATGCCAACGCTGCGTCCGGTAATCCGCGCAAAGCCGATCACGATATTCTGCGCATAGCCTTGCTGCACCTCAAGGAAGTCGCCGAAATCGATCAAGCGCGTAATGATGTCGCGCACGTCGTAGCTCTTCTTCGGATCAGAGGGAATCACGTCATTGAGATCGAGATTCTCGTCCACCTGACGGTCGCCCTCAACGTGTGGCGGATCCTCCAGATTGTTCGACGGAAGGAAGCTCAACAACTTGTGGCAGAGCTGCATCGCATGACGATCGTCGTTGGCGATGAAGTGAATCACGCCCGACTTGGCCATGTGCGCATCGGCCCCGCCCAGAGCTTCCGCCGTAACATCCTCACCCGTCACGCCCTTGATGACCGAGGGGCCGGTGATAAACATCTGCGCCTGACGCGTCTGAATGATGAAGTCGGTCAACGCTGGCGAGTAAGCCGCACCGCCCGCGCAGGGTCCACAGATCAGCGAGATCTGAGGCACAGCGCCCGACAGCATCACGTTGGCATGAAATACCTTACCGTAACCAGAGAGGGCGTCAATGCCCTCCTGCACACGCGCACCGCCTGAATCGTTGATGAAGACAAACGGCGAACCGGTCTTCAGTGAGTGCATCATGATCTCGGCAACTTTGACCGAGTGAACCTCTCCGGCAGCTCCGCCAGCGACGGTAAAGTCTTGGCTGGCCAGATGGATCAGGCGTCCACCGACCGATCCCGCGCCAGTTACGACGCCGTCGGCAGGCATGTCCTTGCCTTCCATTCCGAACATGGTCGCGCGATGCTGAGCGAACAGACCGTTCTCCTCGAAGCTATCGGGATCGACAAGCTCCGTAATCCGCTCACGCGCCGTCAACTTCCCGGCCTTGTGCTGCTTCTCAATCTTGTCGGGGCCGCCGCCAAGCATGACCTTCGCCCGGCGCTTCTTCAGCTCCTCAATCTTAGTCTGCATGGTTACGACTGCTGCTTTTTCCTTCGAATTCGGCATCTTCTCTCTCTATAAATCCAAAGCGATAAATCAAACCCAAATCGATAAAATCCAGATCAAAGCGAGGATCTCAGAATCACACCCGACCCGCGCCCAACCACCGCGCAGCCGAGTCCCAAGTCTAGACCGGGGAGACCGTCACCTTATGCGTATGCCCGTTCAACTTCACGTCGTAGGTGACCGGCTCGTGCATCGGCG
The DNA here is from genome assembly GCA_031296325.1 of Acidobacteriaceae bacterium. Lineage (GTDB taxonomy): Bacteria > Acidobacteriota > Terriglobia > Terriglobales > Acidobacteriaceae > Edaphobacter. The sequence goes on from JARLFY010000078.1 coordinate 20,881, forward strand.
TAGCGCCGCCGCCCGACGTCGCTCCAGTGGCGACTGCGGCAGCCGGCTTGGCCGCCGGATCCTTGCCCAGATTCTTCGGTCCTTTGTCGCGAGTGGAGAAGAACTTCGCCGCCACCTGCGGGAACATGGCGTAGGTCAATACGTCCTCGTCCTTGCCATTGCAGCCCGGAAGCAGCAGTGCAGCCGTTCTCAACTCGTCCCACTCCGGCTTCAGCAAGTCCGCCGGACGGCACGTAATCGGCTCCTTCTTGGCCTGCTTCGAAGCCTGTGCGACCAACTCCGGATTGCGCGGCCCAATCGTCTCTCCGTAGAAGCCCAGCATCAGGTCGACAAACTCAGCCGAGAGAACCTTGTAACGTCCCAGCAGAACATTGAAGACAGCCTGCGTCCCGACGATCTGGCTGGAAGGCGTAACCAGCGGCGGGTAACCCGCGTCCTTGCGAACCCGCGGAACCTCTTCCATTACCTCGGCCATGCGATGGCCAGCGCCCTGCTGCTTCAACTGGCTCTCCATATTGGAGAGCATGCCGCCGGGGATCTGGCTGTCGAAGATCTCCGTCTCCACGCCGGTGATGTTGGAGAGGAACTCGGCATAGCGCGGGCGAATCGTATTGAAGTACTGCTTCAACTTCAGCAGCCGCGGCTTGTCCAGACTGGTCGTGAATTCGGTTCCTTTCAGCATCTCCACCAGACTCTCGGTCGGGTTGTGTCCCGGCCCAAGGCTCAGAGAGCTGATCGACGTGTCGACGCAATCCACGCCCGCTTCAATCGCCTTCATCAGGCTCACCAGCGTTACGCCGGTCGTCGAGTGGGTGTGAATGTGAATGCGAACGTCCTCGCCGCAAGATTCCTTGATGCCACGCACAATCTGGTACGCATCATGAGGCTTCAACAGCGCAGCCATATCCTTGATGCAGATCGAGTCGACGCCCAGATCCTGCAACCGCTTGGCCATGGAGACAAACTGCTCGGTGGTATGCAGCGGGCTGGTCGTGTAGCAGATCGTTCCCTGCGCGTGCTTGCCGGCCTTCTTCACTGCGGCGACCGCACACTTCAGGTTGCGAATGTCGTTCAGCGCGTCGAAGACACGGAAGACGTCCATGCCGGTCTCCGCCGCCTTGGCGATGAAGCGCTCGACAACGTGATCCTCATAGTGCCGATAGCCGAGCAAATTCTGCCCGCGCAGCAACATCTGGAGACGCGTATTCGGCATCAGCTTGCGGAAGGTGCGCAGCCGCTCCCACGGGTCTTCGTTCAGAAAGCGAATGCAGCTATCGAAGGTCGCTCCGCCCCAGCACTCCACAGACCAGTAGCCCGCCTGATCCAGATCAGCGCAGGCAGGAATCATGTCTTCTATAGACATCCGCGTCGCCATCAAGCTCTGATGGGCGTCCCGGAGAATCAACTCTGTCACATCAATATTTTTTGCCATTTCCATCCAAGTCGCTTACTTACAGGAGAAGCACTCCACAGGGGGAGCGCAAGCAAATTTCCGGCGAGGGTAAAGCGCCGATGCAGCTACAAAACACACACGGCTCAACTCCCGGTTGTCATCGCGCCACAGCACACGTGACGTAGGAACAAGATACCAACCTAACACAATAAGAATATGTGACCGTGAATACAGAAGCAACCATGAAAGATGCCACACACAAAGCTTTGCAGTGCAAGGCCGCAACTGTAATTCGTCCGTAAGCCTTGCTTTTTCAGCGTAGTTCCACGTCCCTACGAGGACGCTTCGCCCCGTGCAAGCCTTTCCCGTTGCAAACACCACAGCCGCCAACAGATCTGCATCACCGTGGCACAAACTCGTCCGCATGAACCACAAACTCAGGATACGCCCCTGCACCAAGCTCGCGAATATCCATCCCCTGCCAGTGACCATCGTCGTCCACGCGATAGGGAGCAAAGCGATTCAGCAACAGATTCCCCGCATGAACCAGGGGAAACACAAAGCCCAGCAGCGCGCTGACGCCGACCAACTGCGCCAGAACATGCTCGCCCCGCGAACCCTGCGCGAAGTGTCCGAAGAGACCCAGTGCGATCAAACCCCAGATCCCCGACAACGCATGCACCGAAACCGCTCCGCCCGGATCGTCCACTTGCAGCCGCAGTTCGAAGATCTCGATCGCGTAGGTGACCAGCACTCCCGCCATCAGGCCAATGAAGATCGCCGCCACCGGCGAGACCATAGCGCAGGCCGCGCTTCCCGCCACCAGCCCGGCGATCCAGCCATTGGAACTCAGCGAGGCGTCCGGCTTGCGGTATCGCGTGCGCGTCACAGCCACCGCCGCAAGGCATCCCGCCGAGGCCGACAGCATTGCATTGACGATCACTCCGACAACCTGCCCCAACCCTGCGCCATAGAACAGAATCGAGGTCGCCGAATCCAGCCCAATCCATCCCACCAGCGCCAGAATGCAGCCAAACAGCACCTGCACGATGTTGTGTCCGGGAATCGCCGCAGGAATTCCATCGTCGGAGAACTTGCCCCGCCGCGGCCCAGCCACCCACGCCACCGAGAGCGCCGCCAGTCCGCCGACGACCTGAATCACGCCCGCTCCGCCCATGTCGGCAAAGTTTGCGATCCCGAAGTTCACGCTCATCTGCGACAGCCAGCCGCCGCCCCAGCTCCAGTGCGCGAAGACGGGAAACACAATGCCTGCCAGCAACGCGCTAGCCAGACAGATCGGCCCCAGCCGCCAGCGATCCGATCCCGCGCTCAGCGGAATGATCGCCACCAGCCCAGCCGCCAGCATCTCCAGACAGAGCGTCAACGCGCGACTCAGATCAATCGCGCTCGCCCCGTCGAAGCCGATACCGTGGGAGAAGAAGGGTTCCGCACCCAGCCAGTCCCAGCGCGCACCTCCCGCTGAAAATGTATGCGCTGCACCGCTGGCGACTCCAGCCCACGCCGATCCGAAGAGTACGAAGATAATCGCCGAGACCGCCAGTGCGCACAGCGTCGCCAACATCGCGTGCGCCGCACTGCGCGAGCGTCCTAGCCCCTGATGGATCAGCGCCATCCCTGCGGCCGCCAGCGGAATCAACATGATCGAGAACATACAAAGAACTGGATTCATCGCTGCTCCTTCGTCGTCGATTGATAACCCTGCGTCAGCAGCGCCAGACCAAGAATCTCCACGCCCAGTCCTGCCACGACAAAGGCAGTCCGCTGCCCCGTCGAGGCGAGCAGCACGAGGGCGGCGAGAACCAGAAAAAATCCAGAGAGCAACAGCAGGCACGCAACCAGCTTCAAGGAGTCTCCTTTATGGGGTTCATCTTGCGGAAAATTACGGAGTCTCAAGTCTATCAACAATACTTCTGCGACTGCGAGGTTAATTCGATTCTCGAATTACTTGATAGAATCAAGTCTGACTCCTCCAACAACTCAAGCCAACCCACAGGAGAGCGTATGAAAAACCTGCTAATCCAACTTGCATCCACTCCCATCGGCGCGTTTTTGATCCTCACCATCGCGGCGTATCTGGAGGTCTCCGGCGACGCGTGCTTCCAATCCGGCCTCTATCATTCAACCGGAGCAACGCGCTGGATCTGGTTTGCTGGCGGCGCAGCGGTTCTGGCCTCCTACGGTTTCTTCGTCAACATTCCCCAGTGGGACTTCGGCAAACTTCTCGGCGTCTATGTCGCCCTCTTCTTCGTCCTCGCGCAGGTCGTGGCCAAACTCCGCTTCCAGCAATCCCCCACCCCGCCGATCCTGGTCGGCGGCGCGCTCATCGTCGCTGGCGGTCTGGTTATCACTCTCTGGAAGCCCGCATAACCCTGCGGTCGTGAAACGCGATTCGTCTCGACAAGCAGTAGAATCTTTTCTGAATTGCTATTGACCAATTTGCTTGTCATTCCGTAGCGATTTGCTTGTCATTCCGCAGCCATTTGCTTGTCATTCCGTAGCGATTTGCTTGTCATTCCGTAGCGAAGCGGAGGAATCTGCTTTTTCTCGCAGCGCGACGGGCTACACCATTAGGCCAACAAATAAGATCCCCCACAAACCGTCTCTGGCCTGTGGGGGATTTTTCTTCCCTGAAAAAATCCGTCTAGTAGCGATAGTGTTCGGTCTTGTATGGCCCTTCCACCGGAACGCTCAGATAATCCGCCTGCTTCTGGGTCAGCGTCGTCAGCTTCACGCCGATCTTCTCCAAGTGAAGCCGCGCGACCTCTTCATCGAGCTTCTTCGAGATCAGGTAGATGCCCACCTTGTAGGTATCCTTGTTGGCCCACAGGTCGAGTTGCGCCAGCGTCTGATTGGCAAAGCTGTTCGACATGACGAAGCTGGGATGTCCGGTCGCGCAGCCCAGATTCACCAACCGTCCCTCGGCCAACACGAAGATGCTGTTGCCCGTCGGAAAGGTGTACTTATCCACCTGCGGCTTGATGTTCAACTTGGTCAACCCCGGAACCGCCAGCAGCTTCTCCATCTGAATCTCGTTGTCGAAGTGGCCAATGTTGCACACAATCGCCTGATCCTTCATCAACTTCATGTGCTCGACCGTAATGATGTCGACGTTGCCGGTGCAGGTCACGTAGATGTCGCCGCGCCCCAGCGTCTCTTCGATCGTCGTGACCTCGTAACCTTCCATCGCGGCCTGTAGAGCATTGATCGGGTCGATCTCGGTGACAATCACGCGCGCGCCCAGACCACGCAGCGACGCCGCGCAGCCCTTGCCCACATCGCCATATCCGCAGACCACGGAGACCTTGCCCGCCACCATCACATCGGTCGCGCGCTTGATGCCGTCCACCAGCGACTCGCGGCAGCCGTAGAGGTTGTCGAACTTCGACTTCGTCACCGAGTCGTTCACATTGATCGCCGGCACCAGCAGCTTGCCCTGCTCGAACATCTTGTAAAGCCGATGAACGCCGGTCGTCGTCTCTTCGCTGACTCCGCGCCACTCCTTGACCACATCGCGCCAGCGCGAGGGATACTGCGCCTGCACCTTCTTGAGCAGCGCCTTGATGACGTCCTCTTCGTGCGCGTCCGAGGGCGAGTTGACCCACGGGTCGCCATTTTCCATCTCATAGCCCTTGTGGATCAGCAACGTCGCGTCGCCGCCGTCGTCGATGATGAGCTGCGGCCCAAGCAGTCCGCCCTTGCCGTCCGGGAAGTTCATCGCCTGATTGGTGCACCACCAGAACTCTTCCAGCGACTCGCCCTTCCACGCGAAGACAGGAACGCCCGCCGCAGCAATCGCCGCCGCCGCATGATCCTGCGTGGAGAAGATATTGCAGCTAGCCCAGCGCACGTCCGCTCCCAGCGCGACCATTGTTTCAATCAGCACCGCAGTCTGAATCGTCATGTGCAGCGAACCCATGATGCGCACACCCGCCAGCGGCTTGCCCGCAGCGTACTTGTTGCGGATCGAGACCAGCCCCGGCATCTCCTGCTCGGCGATCTCGATCTCCTTGCGTCCAAACTCGGCCAAGCCGATGTCCGCTACCTTGTACTCTGCTGCTGCCTGAATCGTCGCTGTCGCCATCAAGAACACCTCTTCCACTCGCCAAAATCTCTCGCTCGCAATGCCCCTGCGAACCTCGGCTAGAATACCATCCCAGCGATTCGCCGTCGCACAACGCTGTTGAATCCGCCCAACCAAATGAGTTGTTATTCTGAGCGCAGCCCTTTTTTGATTGTCATTCTGTAGCATCTTTTGTTTGTCATTCCGTAGCGCAGCGAAGGAATCTGCTGTTGCTCACTCCAAGAAGGTCTGCCCCATTACCGAAACTGCTCTCTGCTAAAAATCGAAGGCCCCCTTTGCACAACATCTGCGCAAAGGGGGCCTTCGGGGAGTGCTGATCGCAGCCTGAGCTGCGATCAGGCGGTTAGGGGAGGTAGTAGCGCAGGCTGGTCAGAACCATGCTGTCCTGAGCGCGCGCGTTGATGGAGGTCGAGCCAGACCACAGACCACGGTTGACCAACTGATAGTTGACGCCGTACTGCAAGCGGCCAGCCTTCGGGTTGTTGATCAGGCGGTAGGTGAAGCCGAACATGCCTTCCTGGATGTAGCGGGTCGGCGAAGCGCAGCTTGCAGGAGCGTTCGGCGAACCGGCAGTGCTGGAGGTCGTGACGGCAGGCAGAGCATAGCAACCCGCATCGTTCAGCGAGTAAGAGCCATAACCAATCTGGTCGCCCTGAGCTGTGGTGTAGACGGTGCGCTGCGCGTACTCGCCGCCGTAGTAGCCATAGACATCCAGCTTCGGAGTGGGATGCGTCTCCAAGGAGAAGAGACCATGGTAGTTGCGAATCGGCTCCAACGTGCCGTCCGTGCGGATGGTTGCATCGGCGAGCTGCGAGTTGCCGTAGCGACCGACGCCCTGTCCGGCCATCGCCTGCACCGAGAGGTCAAAATACTTGTTCGGGGTGACGCTGGCGTTGGCAAAGACGCCGCCAACGGACTTGGTGTTGCTGACCGAGCTTGTCGAATAGGTGTAGGTGGGAGCCGCCGCGGTGCCCGCTGCGGTCAGAATCGGGTAGTAGTAGGCGCGCATGAAGCGAGCGATACCGCCGATCTCGACGTGAGCCTTGGACATATCGAACGCGCCCTTGACGAGGACATCCGGGGCAACGTTGTTGGTGTAGGTGGTTGTGTTGTTGAACAGACCGCCACCCGTGCCGGTACCGGCAAAGTAGAAGTTCGTCGGAACAGCCGCGCTCACCGAAGAGGTTGCGGTGAAGTTGGTGATCTGCGACTGCTCAAGAGACATAGCGGCGGTGAAGGCGCCGGTCTTGACATCGCCCCAGCGCTGCTGGATGCGGACGCCAGGCTGACGAACCCAGGAGAAGCCGACGATGTACTGCGCGTCGATGTTGTTGGGCATCCGCTCGGTGAGAGCGTCGGTGCCCTTCTTGTTCTGAGCAGCCAACGACCACATCTGTCCACCGGTGATGGTGAATCCGTTGGTCAGAGCAGCCTGACCCCAGACCTGACGCTGACGCATCGCGTAGCTGTTGCTCTGGTTGGCGTTGGAGGTGGTGCCCACACCGAGGAAGTCAACCTCGTAGTAGCCGGAGAGCTTGACGTTGTTTGCATTGCCCGTGAAGAGAGCGCCGATGCGGCTCTGACGACCGGAGAAGTTCAGCTCGCTGACGTGACCCTGATTGGCGCTGGGCACGGGAATCGAGTTGAAGGGAGTGTTGATGTCGGAGTTCACGGAACGCTCGCGCCAGACATTCTCAAACGCGAGGAAGCCGTTGGGGGTAATCGTGATGCCCTTGTAGTGCAGAGCGGAAGGAGAATCGATCTTCTCGTTCAGATCCTTCTTGGTGTCGCTGATGGTGGTGGCAAGACCGGTGTTGGCGACCTTCAGGTCGTTGACATCGCTCTTGACGGCGGCAGTAGCAGCGGCCTGAGCCTGAGCTGCATCGGTCGCGGCCTGCGCCTGAGAGGCGGCGGCGGCAGCCTGCGACTGTGCGGTTGCGGCAGAGGTCTGCGCAGCAGAGAGAGCAGCTTCTTTGGCAGCATTCTCCTGCTTCAGCGCGTCAATCTGCGACTGCTGGGCTTCCATCTTCGCCTTCAGCTCGCGGATCGCAATCTCTTCCTTGGTCTCTTCGGCTACCTTTGTCTTGACGACCTTAGCCTTCTTGGTGGTCTTCTTGGCCATCATGGCGGTTGTCGCCGGAGCGGTTGAGTCGGTCTGCGCATGCAGCGACAGCGTGCCGAGTACCAGCACTGCTGCAATCGCCGCTTGTAGTTGCTTCTTCATGGGACCTCGCAAAATACTTCTTGGGCTAAAGATGCGCACACCATTCAACCGTGCCTCGTGAGCTCGATTCGTATGAACACTTTGCCAGCTAATGTTTGTATGCTCGCAGAGCTGTATGAACGTAACGTTAATTACCGTGAAAGTCTTGTTACATTAACCTCTTCCGCAGGGGTTCCGAGGAGGTTCCTCCGAAGCAATCCCGCAGTTCGCCGTTGCACGCCAAGGGCGCAAGTAGTTTACCGTAGTGCCATGAGTTTTTCTCGATCGGGACGAAGCCTTGCGTTCTTATTGCTGCTTGTTGCTAGCAGCGTCATGGGTATCTCTGCGACGGCGCAGAGCGGTGGAACGACGGCTACGACCCTGCCCGCAACCCGTCTCAAGCTGATCCCCATGCCGCGCGAGGCGAGCGCTGGCCCCGTGCAATCGCTGGCTGGCGGCCTACAAATCGTATGCGCCGCGCCCTGCCCCGCCGAGGACAGCTTCGCCATCGACGACCTGAAGACCGCCCTCTCCGAGCGAGGCATCGCGATCAGCTCAAGCGCCGCGCTACGAATCACGGTTGCGCGCAGCGGTGGCCCACAGATCGCCAGCGGCCCAGCGAATCAAGCGATCCCGGCGGAGCAGAGGCCCGAAGGCTACGCCATCACCCCCCTCGGCGGCGGACTGGCCGTGAGCGCAGCCAGCGACGCAGGCATCTTCTACGGATTGCAGACGGTCAAGCAACTCATCACCGGCTCCGGCGCGAACGCCCTGCTGCACAGCGCAACGATCCGCGACTGGCCCGCGATGAAGTACCGTGGTCTGGACGACGACCTCTCGCGTGGGCCGGTGACGACGCTGGAGTTTCAGAAGAAGCTGATCCGTACTCTGGCCGCCTACAAGATCAACCTCTACTCGCCCTACTTTGAACACACCGCCGCCTACGCCGCCAATCCTCTGATCGCGCCTCCGGGCGGAGCCATCAGCGCAGCCGACGCGGCGGCTCTGGTCGCCTATGCGCGGCTCTACCACGTCACCATCGTCCCCGAGCAGGAGGCCTTCGGGCATCTGCACAACGTGCTGACGTGGGAGCAGTACCAGTCGCTGGCCGAGACGCCGCACGGAGCCGTTCTGGCGCCGGGACAGGCGGGTTCGCTCGCCCTCATCCAGCAGGAGTTCGCCGAGCTTGCCGCCGAATATCCCGGCCCGTTCCTGCACATCGGCGCCGACGAGACGGTGGACCTCGGCCTCGGCCAGACCAAGCCCAGCGTCGACGCGCGCGGACTAGCGCCCGTCTATCTCGACTTCATGCAGCAGATCGCAACCACGCTACAGCCGCTGCATCGCCGCCTGCTCTTCTGGGGAGACATTGCGCAGGACTCGCCCGACCTGCTCAAGAATCTTCCGCAGTCCTTCAAAGACGCGACCATCGCCGTCGCATGGAACTACGAGCCGCAGACGAAGGGCTATGCCAAGCTGCTCACGCCCTTCGCCAACGCCGGTTTCGAGACCTGGGTCGCGCCCAGCGTACACAACTTCCGCGTCGTCTATCCAGACAACAATCTCGCGCTCGCCAACATTCAGCAGTTCACCCGCGATGGCCAGCGCCTGGGTTCGACCGGCCAACTCAACACTATCTGGAACGACGACGGCGAGGGCCTCATCAACGAGGATTGGTACGGCATCCTCTTCGGTGCGGCGGCGGCCTGGCAGCCGGGAGAGTCGTCAATCTTCGCCTTCCAGCAGAGCTATGCGCAGGTCTTCCACGGCGATGCCACCGGTGCGCTCAATCTGGCACAGATGGAGTTGATGGCCGCACACGCCGTCCTCAAGCAGCAGGCGCAGGTGGGCGACGCCAGCGACAACCTCTTCTGGCTCGATCCGTGGTCGAAGGACGCCCAAAAGATCGCCGCCGAGGTTCGCCCCTACACCCACGACCTGCGTCTCCACGCCGAGGCTGCGCTCACTCTGATCGCGCAGGCCCGCGCCGCTGCCGGACCCCGGCCCATTGCAACCAGCGACACCGCAAACTCCACGCTCTACGACGCAGCGAAGTACGGAGCCGCCTCCAGCAATCTGCGCGAGCCGGACGCCATCGACGCAATGGAACTGGGAGCGCGCCGCATCGACTTCATCGGCCTGAAGTTCCAGCTCGCCGACGAGATGACCACAGGCTACGCGCGAGCCTTGGCCGCCTCCACCAGCAGCGACAAGAAGACCCGCGCCAGCGTCAGTCGCGAGCTATCCGACCTGAACGGCATCAACGGACGCATGCAGGATCTCCGCGACGGCTACACCCTGCTGCGTGACCTGTACGAGTCGGCCTGGCTGCGCTCGAATCGTCCCTACTGGCTGCGCAACATTCTGGAGCAGTACGACGCCGCCGCCCAACTCTGGATCGCCCGCGCCGACCGCGTCCACTGCGCCCAGCGCCAGTGGGCCGACACAAAGTCCCTGCCCACCGCCTTCGACCTGGGAATCCCGACCGCGCCCGTCGCCTACGCCGCACCACAAGCGACGCCTCAGCCAACGTTCCCCGTCACTCCGCCCGCATCCGTCCCCGCAACTCCCGCCCCCACCGGAGTTGCGCCATGAGTTCCTCGCATGCACCATTCCTCGCATACACCAAGGGCCAAAGGCCCGCTCTATACCAGCCTAGGGCGAAGCCCTAGGTTACGGATCCCCACAAAGTCCGAGGGCTGAAGGCCCGACCTATACTACGGAAGACTCAGGACGCCAGATGAAAAACCTCACCGCTCGCACCCTTATCACATCCGATGGCATCATCAATAACCCGCGCGTCGCCATCGACGCTGACGGCCTTATCGCCAGCTTCGAGCAAGGCGAACCCACCGCCGAAGACAGCACGCTCGCCCCCGCCTTCTTCGACATTCACGTCCACGGCGCGGCGGGTCACGACGCGATGGAAGCCACCCCCGAAGCCATCGCGGCCATCGCTAAGTTTCTCGCGAGCAAAGGCGTCGCCCACTTCCTGCCAACCACCGTCACTGCTCCCATCGACCGCACCCTGCGCGCGCTCGAAGGCATAGCCAACGCCATCGAAGCATCGCACCAGCCCGACGAAGCGCTGCCCGTCGGCATTCATCTCGAAGGCCCATTTCTCTCTCACGCCAAGCGCGGCGTTCACCCTCCCGCCGATCTTCAACCGCCCACGATTGCTCTCTTCGACCGCATGCAGCAGGCGGCGCGCGGACACATTCGCCTGATGACGATTGCGCCCGAGATTCCCGGCGCGCTCGAACTCATCGCCCACGCCACGCGCAGCGGCGTACGCACCAGCCTCGGCCACTCCGACGCCACCGCCGACGAGACCCACGCCGCCATCGCCGCCGGAGCGACCAGCGCCACCCACACCTTCAACGCCATGCGACGGCTCGACCATCGCGAGCCGGGAATCGCCGGCATCGTACTGGATTCCGACAAACTCTACGCCGAGTTGATCTGCGATGGAGTCCACGTTGCGCCGGAGTTCGTGCGCCTCTGGCTCCGCGCCAAGTCCGACGCCCGCGCAATCCTGATGACCGACGGCATCTCCGCCACCGGAATGCCCGACGCCAACTACTGGCTCGGCGAGTTGGAAGTGACGGTGAAGGATGGGCGCTGCCTGCTCGCCAGCAGCCTCGCCGACGGCACAGAGACGCTGGCCGGATCGGTCCTCACCATGGATCGCGCGGTCGCAAATTTGCAACGCTTTACCGGAGCAACGCTGGCGACGGCGGTGCGTCTGGCCAGCCGAAATCCCGCGCAGATGCTGGGTATCAAAGATCTCGCCGAGATCGCCGTAGGCCGTCCCGCAAACCTCAATCGCTTCTCCCCCACTGGCGATCTTCAACAAACCATTCTGCGCGGACACGTGCTGTAGACAGTGGCATGTGGAAAGCTCGGCGCGCCTTCAAGCCGCAATCTGGCAGACTAGTAGATAATGTCTTTTGCAAACAGCCCGACTCACCTCTCTCTTGGAATCGACTTCGGCACCACCAACAGCTCGGTCGCACTGGCCCATGCAGATGGCCGCGTAGATCTGGCCGCCTTCCCCATCGCCAACGGCCTGACCGAATCCTTCCGCTCGGTTCTGTACCTCGAACAGGCGAAGGCCGCTGGGCGCACGCGGATGAAGAGCTTCACCGGCCCCTCGGCCATCGCGGAGTATCTCAACGCCGATGGCGGAGACCACGCGCGAGGCCGCCTGATCCAGTCGCTCAAGTCGCATCTCTCCAGCCGCACCCTCACCGGAACCGAGGTCTTCGGCAAGCGTTATTCGCTGGAAGACCTGATCTCGCGAATGCTGACGGATCTGCGTCTGGCCGCCGAAGCCCAGTTCGCGCAGCCCGTGCGCCACGCCACCGTTGGCCGCCCCGTGCGCTTCGTCGGCGCGGAGAGCGACGAGGACGAGGAGTTCGCGCTCTCCCGCCTGCGCGCCGCCTTCACCCAGGCAGGCTACGAAACGGTCGAGTTCGAGATGGAGCCGGTCGCTGCGGCTCATTCCTACGAGTCCACGCTCGACCACGACGAGTTGATCCTGATTGGCGACTTCGGCGGAGGAACCAGCGACTTCTCCCTGCTGCGCGTTGGCCCCGAGGCAAAGCGCAGGCGCAGCGAAGGTGCTTCAGGCTTGCTCGGCAATGCAGGTCTGGGTCTCGCCGGAGACGCCTTCGACGCGCGCATTGTGCGCAAGTTGGTCTCGCCCGAACTGGGCGCGGACACCTACGAACGGCAGGCCAGCACAGCGGGAATCAACGGCCCCAAGCTTATCCCCGCTGTCCCCGCATGGATCTACGCCAACCTGGAACGCTGGCACTACCTCTCGTTTCTGAAGACACGCAACGTGGCGCAGATTCTGCGTGGAGCGCGTGCGCGAGCCGAGGAGCCGAAGAAGGTCGCCGCGCTGATGACGCTGATCGAGGAAGATCTGGGCTACCAGCTTCATCAGGCCGTCGAACGGCTGAAGGTCGATCTTTCACGAGAGGAACACGCGATCTTTCGCTTCCACGACGGCAGCATGGAGATCGAGGCAAAGGTCACGCGCACCGACTTCGAGGGCTGGATCGCCGCCGATCTCGCGTCCATCGAGAGCTGTGTGGATGGACTGCTGACCAGCAGCGGCGTTGCGGCAGACGAGGTCGATCGCGTCTTCCTCACCGGAGGAACCAGCTTCGTTCCCGCCGTGCGACGCATCTTCACCGAACGCTTCGCCGATCGCACAACAGGCACAGCGCGCGTCGTCACCGGCGACGAGTTCACCTCCGTCGCGCGAGGCCTCGCGCTGAGCGGCCTGCAAGCACAAGGCTAGAGAATTTTAAATTGCTATAGACCAATTTGTTTGTCATTCCGTAGCCTCTTTATTTGCTCGTCATTCCGTAGCCTCTTTATTTGCTCGTCATTCCGTAGCGAAGCGAAGGAATCTGCTTTTGCTCGCTCCACAACGGTCTACGCCGTAAGCCAAAACACTCAAATCGCATTACCGAAATAACGGCGACGTAAAGAATCACCCGCGACGCGCGCGCCACAACGCCCCATCGAGCGAGTCAACGGCAGACTCACGCACACGCGCAGCAGGCAACCACTCAGACAGTCGCGCAATCATCGCGGCGCGTACAGGCAGGATCTGCGCGAGTACGCTGCCCGTAAAGGCCACATCAATCTCAGCGGAGTTCATCTTGCGAGCGACCAGCGCCACCAACTCCGCAAGCTCCTCTCCCGCGCGACGCAGCACAGCAGCGGCCAGCGCGTCGCCCTGTTCGGCGCAACGGGCAACCACCGGAGCAAGCGCGGCAAACTCCGGCGCAGGGTGCTTCGCATCGCCACGCTGATTCGCATACGCAACCAGTTCGCCAAGCGAACCCAACTCCCAATGCCGCTCGATCTCGCGCAGAAGAAGAGTGGAGCCATCATCGGCAGACGCGCGATCCTGCTCCCGCAGCGCCGAGCGAATCGCCTCCAGCCCAATCCAGTTTCCCGACCCCTCGTCGCCCAGCACCGGCCCCCATCCGCCCGCGCCAAAGAGCGCGCCCGCCGCCGAACGACCGATGGCGTTGGAACCAGTTCCCGCGACGACCAGAATCCCCGCCCCTCCGGCGAACGCGGCATCCAGCGCAATCTCTTCGTCGCCACAGAGCAGAGTCTCGCCCGCGACCAGACCGGCCAGAGCCTTGCCAGCCCACGCGCGAACAGTGGGGCTGCTGAGTCCGGCAAGCCCAAAACATGTCCGCGTAACCTGCCCCAGCGAGACGCCCGCCGCCGCCGCAACCTCGGCCAGCATGGACTGAAGCCGCGCCGTCGCCGCCGCCTCGGAGACGCGCATCACCTTCACCGTACCCGTAGACGCACGAGCAAGAACGCGCGCCTCATCGGCCAGCAGACACTGCGTCTTGGTGCCGCCCGCATCAATCGCCAAAAAGAAACTCATCGCGATCCATCATACCGAACAAAGGCATAACACCGATTCCCACCGATTACACCGATTACACCGATCAATAACGAATCCAGCGTTATCCTGTTTCGTTAGTTTTGCCGTTGCCTGTTTTTAATCCGCGTTCATCCGTGCTGATCCGCATTCGTCTTTGTCTCGAATCGGTGCTTATCGGTGTAGATCGGTGTTAAGTATTTCGCCCTATTAGCCAGCAACTATACTCAGAGGCAATGTCTCTTCACTTGCATTTATTCGATCTCGCCGTCGTTGGGTTGTATCTTGTCGCGATCACGCTCTTCGGCCTGCGCTTCAGCCGTCATCGCGCGGCCAAGGGGGCGACGGCGCAGGACCGCTCCCTGCGCGGCTACTTTCTGGCCAACAAGACGATTCCCTGGTGGGCCATCGGGCTTTCGATCGTCTCGGCGGAGACCTCCACGTTGACCATCATCGGCACTCCCGGGCTGGCCTTCGCCGGAGACTTCGGCTTTCTCCAGATCGTTCTCGGCTACATGTGCGGGCGCGTCGTCGTCGCCGCGCTCTTCCTGCCAAAGTACTTTCAGGGCGAGATGATGACGGCCTACCAACTCATCGACCGTCGCTTCGGCCACACCCTGCACAAGGTCACCGCCGGACTCTTTCTGCTGACCCGCGCCGCAGCCGAGGGAGTGCGCGTCTTCGCCGTCTCCATCGTCGTCGGCATTGCGATTGGCACGGGAGACGTTCTCTCCATCGCCATCATCTCCGCGCTGACGCTGCTCTATACCTTCGAGGGCGGAATGGCCGCCGTCATCTGGACCGACGTCGTCCAGATGGCGATCTATATTGGCGGAACGCTCGTAGCCATCTGGTCTCTGGGCGCGCACGTCCCCGGCGGCTGGGCGACGATTCACGCGGTCGGCGCGGCGGCGGGCAGGTTCCACATGCTCAACTTCGCCATGAACCTGACCACGACCTACACCTTCTGGGCCGGAGTCCTGGGCGGAACCTTCCTGACCATGGCCTCGCACGGCACCGATCAATTGATGGTGCAGCGCATGCTGGCCGCGCGCAACCTCAGCGAATCGCGCCTCGCTCTGCTCTCCAGCGGCGTGGTCATCTTCATCCAGTTTGCGCTCTTCCTCCTGATCGGCGCAGGCCTCTTCGTCTTCTACGGAATGCATCCGGCAGCACTTGCGGAGATTGGCGGAGGGAACGGGAATCGCATCTTTCCCGCCTTCATCGTCTACGAGATGCCAACCGGCATTGCGGGCCTGTTGATCGCCGCGATCCTTGCCGCAGCAATGTCGAACCTCAGCGCCGCGCTCAACTCGCTCTCGTCCACCACCGTCGTCGACTTCTACATGGGCTGGCGTCCGCAGGCGGCTGCAAGCAATCCATCTGCCCACCGCGAACGAATGCTCGTCTCCCGCGGCAGCACCGTGCTCTGGGCGCTCGTCCTCTTCGCCGTCGCCGTCTACGCGGTCCACACAGGCGGCAAGGGCAACGTCGTCGAGATCGGCCTCTCCATCGCCTCGGTAGCCTACGGCTGCCTGCTGGGAGTATTTTTGCTGGGAACCCTGACCAAGTACGCAACCCAAGGGGGAGCCATCGTGGGCATGATTACCGGCTTCGCGCTGAACATGGCACTGTGGCTGCAAAAATCGACGGTGCATGCGGCAGGAGTAAAAGTTCCGAAGGTAGCCTGGACGTGGTACGTCCTGATCGGCGCGCTGGTCACCTTCGCCGTCGGCTCGCTGGCCTCTGTGATCTTCCGCAGCCGAGCGCGCAAAACCGCAACCGCCGCAGCTCTGCTCCTCACTCTCTCCCTGCCTCTCGGACTCTCCCTGTCCGTGCCTTTCTTGTTGTCATCCCGCAGCGCAGCGCAGGGATCTGCTTCTCCCGCAGCACAGCCCACACCAGCGCATTCCTCATCGCCATCCCCAGCCAACACAGCCGCACCCGACTTCTCCGCCGTCTCGCTCGCCATCAACACCGCCATCGCGCAGCACAAACTTCCCGGCGCGGTGGTCGTCATCGGCCACCGCGGCAAGATCGTCTTCGAGCAGGCCTATGGCGTGCGCAAGTTGGCGGGCGAACCCGGCCTCGACGGCACCCCATCCCCCGCCGAGCCGATGACCACCGACACCATCTTCGACATGGCCTCGACGACCAAGGTGTTGGTGACGGCGACCGCGATCATGCAACTCTACGAGGCGGGCAAGCTCGACCTCGACGACCCCGTCGCCCAATACCTCCCGGAGTTCGCCGCCAACGGCAAGCAGGTGGTCACCATCCGCGAGCTGCTCACCCACTACTCCGACCTGCCACCCGACGTGGACCTCAAAGACGCATGGGGCCTCGCCAAGCCGGACAAGGCCGAAGGCATCCGCCGCGCCCTCGCCGCCCCGCTCACCACCACCCCCGGCACCCACTTCGAGTACTCCGACATCAACTACATCGTCCTCGGCGCGCTGGTAGAAAAACTGAGTGGGGAGAGGCTCGATACCTATGCGCAACACCACATATTCGAGCCGCTCCAGATGACACGTACCCGCTATCTGGCGATAGACGAAGCCTGCGGGGACACCCGCGTCCTCACCGTCAACTTTTCCCATCCAGCAAAAACACAGATCTTCAGTTCTCTTCCCGAGTGCATCTCGCCCACCGCACCTCCGATGGGCTGGAACATCTCCATCTGGGTACCGAAGACCGCACCTACCGCTCACGACAACGAAGGTACCGCCGAGACCAATCCAGACTTCGACCACCTCCTGCGCGGGACGGTACACGATTCCACGACGCGGCGAATGGGCGGTGTAGCAGGCCACGCGGGAGTCTTCTCCACGGCGGACGATACAGCCCTCTTCGCCCAATCCCTGCTCGACCGCCTCGCCGGTCGCCCCAGCAACTTCCCCCTGAAGCGCGAGACGCTGGAACTGATGACCACGCCGCAGCAGCCGGAGACCGCCCAGAGCGGTGCAACCATCTTCACGCAGGACGGCAAAACCACCACCGGCATAGCCCAACGCGGCCTCGGCTGGGACATCAACTCGGCCTTCTCCCGCCCACGCGGCTCGGTCTTCCCCACGATTGGCGCGCCCGTTCCCGCCAGCTTCGGCCACACCGGCTTCACCGGCACAAGCCTCTGGCTCGATCCAGCCAGCGACAGCTACGTCATCCTGCTCTCGAACGCCATCCACCCGCGCGGCAATCCCCCGATCTCCACCCTGCGCGGCGAGGTGGCCACCGCCGCCGCCAAGGCGCTGGAACTTGGATCGCCCCCATCTGGCATTGTCATGAAACCCCATGGCTTGTCATTCCGCAGCGCAGCGGAGGAATCTGCCTCTCCCACAGTGCCACAACCCCATACCCTCACCGGCATCGACGTCCTCGAATCCACCAACTTCGCCGCGCTCAAAGAGGCCGCAGCGCGTAACGGAGGCCATCTCCGCCTTGGCCTGCTGACCAACCAGACCGGCCTTGACGCGCATGGCCGTCGCACCATCGACATTCTGAACAGCATCGGCGATGGCGTCGAGCTAACCAAGCTCTTCTCCCCCGAGCACGGCCTCTTCGGGGCCAAGGACTCCACCAACATCGGTCAGGAGATCGACGCCACAACCGGCCTCAAGGTCATCAGCCTCTACGGAGCAAAAGAAGAAGACCGCCGCCCCAAGCACGAGGACATGCTCGATATTGACGCCGTCGTCATCGATCTCCAGGACGCCGGAGTCCGCTTCTACACCTACGAGACCGTCCTCTACTACTTTCTCGAAGCGACTGGGTGTGATCGTTCCTCATACAACTTCAAGTTAATCGTGCTCGATCGCCCCAATCCCATCGCAGGTCTGGCGGTCGAAGGCCCCGTCTCCGACGCGCATCCCTCGTACATCAATGCCACTCCACTCCCCCTGCGCCACGGCATGACCCTCGGTGAGTTGGCCGCCTACATGCGAGTCGGGGTATTCCAGGGATGTTATGTCGGCGGCGTCCCCTTGCCGGGTCGCGAGTACATCCCCCTGCAATCCGCCTCAGGCTATCCCCCCTTCTACGAGGAGAACGGCGTAGTCGTCGTCCCGATGCAGAACTGGCATCGCGATGAGTTCTTCGACCAGACCGGCGTTCCGTGGGTCAACCCCTCGCCGAACCTGCGCAGCACCACCGAGGCCACGCTCTACCCCGCGCTGGGCATGATGGACTTTACCAACGTCAGCGTAGGCCGAGGCACGGCAACGCCCTTCGAGATCTTCGGCGCAGGTGTGACTCCCGCCAGCAAAGACTCACCCGCGACTCCTGCATGGTTCGATGGCAAGACGGTCGCTGCCTACCTGACCGCGCGCAAGATTCCCGGCGTGGCCTTCGCCGCGACCCACTTCTCCGTCGCCGAAGACGCGAACCATTATCCGTATCATGGACAGACCATCGAGGGCGTCCGCTTTACCGTGACCGACCGCGCGGCCCTCGACTCGCCCGAGCTGGGAATCGAGATCCTCTCCGCCCTGCACCACCTCTACCCCACGCAGTTCAAGCTGGACAAGGCCACCCCGCTGGTCGCGAACTCCGAGACGATGGCCGCCCTCACTCGCGGCGACGATCCGCGCTTGATTGCAGCCTCGTGGGCCGCCGCACTGGAGAAGTTCAAACAGCAGCGCGCCAAGGTCCTGCTCTACCCTTAGGCGGTATCGACATATAGCTCTTTTGTAATTGCAGTTGTCCTTGCCTGTTTTTGTTTGTCATTCCGCAGCCTTTTGTTTGTCATTCCGCAGCGCAGCGGAGGAATCTGCTTTTCTTCCTTCGACGACGATATACCCCATTATGAGAACTGCTCTAATCAGGCTGCGAGATTCGCCCCGGAGTCTGCCGCCCTTCTGGAAGAGCTACCGAGCCTTATCCGCCTTGATCCGTGCTTCTATCCGCGTCATCCGTGTTAAGCCTTTTCTCTCTTCACGGTCAATTTCACCGCTGACGCTCGCGCCACAGGCGGTAGACGCCCCATGCCGCCACCGAGCAGTTATCGACCAGCGTTCCGTCCAGAATCATCGTCTCGAACTCGGCCACGCTGACTCGCCGCACCTCGATGTCGCACTCCTCGGCATCGCGCTCAGGCTCACCCTGCGTCAACCCCTCGGCGAGAAAGACATGCTGCTGCTGATTCATCGCACCATAGGCGATCTGTAGCGTAGTCAGCAGCGTCATCCGTTCCGCGCGCAGACCAGTCTCCTCGCGCAGTTCTCCACGCGCCAGTTCTTCGGGCACGACCTCTGCGGTCTCCCATCCGCCCTGCGGAAACTCCACATGGCGCGCCCCCACGGTGTAGCGAAACTGCTCCACCAGATAGAGAAACTCGCCCTCGGCAGTCGATTCCAGAGGAATCACGATGCAGGCCGGATCCTTGTCCACCACGCCATAGATGCCGCGCTGGCCGTTGGCGCGTTCAATCACATCCTCGCGCACTCGCGTCCAGTGGTTGCGATAGACCTCGCGGCTGCTGATTGTTTTGATCGAACCGCGAGAGGCGTCCGCCGCGACGTTTGCGCTCAAGCCTTCTTCTCCGTTCCCCAGTAGACCGCGTACTTCTCGTCCGTAATCGAGAAGAGCGGCTTCACCGGAGGAGCGTCCTTCGCGGTCGACTTGAAGGCCAGATCCTTGGCCGAGGAGACCTCGATCCACTGTGCAGCCTCGCCCTCCGGAGCAATCGGAGCCGCCCCTGCCGGACCAAGATCCTTGTCCTTCGGGCAGGAGTCGTATCCGCCGATCTTCAGCGGCCCGTCCTTCGGCCCTGCGCCCAGATCCGCCGCCAGCACCAACGGCCCATAGAGCGCGGCGCGCAGCGAGGAATCGCCCAACAGAGGCTCGCTGCTGAGCTGCATCGGCAGCTTCAGCTCGATCCTGTCGCCGTCCCGCCACTCGCGCGTCAGCGAAAGGTAGCTTCCCGGCTGCGCGAAGGCCTCCAGTTCGCGCCCATTGATGCTCACCGATCCGCCCGCCGCGACCCAGCCCGGAATGCGCAGGTTGATCGTCCGTCGCTGGGGCGCAGCGACCTTCACGCGCAACGTCGTTCCCTGCTCGCTCGGGAACGAGGTCTGCTGGCGCAGGCCGAACTTCTCTTCCTTCCAGTCCAACTCTGCCGAGATGAACTGATTGACCCACACATTGCTCGCATCGTGGAAGAACACGGTGTCATTGAACTTGGCGAACTCCTCCGCGCCCGTTCCCGTGCAGCACCAGAAGGAGTTCTCCGCCGAGTGGACGTGCCGCCAGTAGCCCGCCGCCAGCGGGAAGAAGTACTGCTTCAATCCCTGCGCGTTCTGCGTTCCCATGCGGCAGTTCCACAAGCTGCGCTCGTAGGCGTCCATCCAGCGCGCCTCGCCGGTCCAGGAGAGCAGGTGGCGATCCAGCTTCATCAGGTTGTAGGCCACGCAGCACTCGGCGTTGTGATACTTCAGGCTGCCCCGCAGATCGCCCGGATCGTTGCGCCAGAACTCGCCCACGCTGGTATTGCCGATGGCGTAGTTGCGCTCGGTCAGCACCTCGTCCAGGAAGTATTGCGCAATGTCGCGATAGCGCGCCTCGCCCGTCAGCTCGTACATCCGCGCCGCGCCGATCACCTTGGGGACGTGCGTGTTCGCGTGCAGATTCTTCATCTCATCGCGATGTCCGGCCAGCGCATTCAGAAAGATCGGCTGCTCGAAGAGACGCGCCGTGTCGAGATACTGCTGCTTGCCGGTCAGCCCGTAGAGGTTGACCAGAACCTCGTTCATGCCGCCGTACTCGGTGCGCAGCATGAACTGGCGCTGATCGTCGCCAATGTTCTCGAAGAACTTGCGAGTCCAGCCAGCGATGCCCTCGGCGGTCTCCAGCGCCTGCTCGTTGCCGGTGTGGACGTACATATCGACCAGCCCAGCCATAATCTTGTGCAGGGTATAGAACGGCGCCCAGACATCATGGCCATCCCACTGCTTGGCCTCGTGAGCCAACGCGTCGAAGTGTCCCGCAGCGAACGCGCCCAGATAGCCATTGCCGTTCGCCTTCTGGCAGCGCGCCATCTCGGCCACCATCACGTCGCCGCGCTTGCGCAGCGTATCGTTGCCCGCGCTGGCGTAGGCCAACGCTACGGCAGAGAGGTAGTGCCCGCCGTTGAAGTGTCCGCGCAGATTGCAGTCCGGCCTCTCCCAACCGCCGTAGGGCGTCGCAGTCGAGGCAATCCCGCTGGTGATGCGAAAGCTGTGCAGCAGGCGATCCGTCGTCAGCGAGTCGAGATACCTCTGGTTGATCTCCGCCTGCACCTGAAAGACTCCGTCCAGAAGACGCACCTGGGTCATGGGGAACGGCACCAGCTTGCCGGACTGTCCCGGCTTGCCCGTCACAAAATCGTCCCGCTTGCTCTGCTGTGGAATCAGTGCACCCAGCGCGCTATGGCCCAGCGTGATCCCTCCAACCATTGCCGTCATTCCGGCCAGAACGCTCCGCCGACTGGTCAAAAACTGTTCACACATCCCAGACTCTCCCTCGCGCCAGCCCCGTCAACCGCAGGAAACAGCAGCGTCCGCAGTCTATCAACTTCAGCAACAAACCGACAAACCCAGCGCACATCACCCCCGCCGCAACGAAAAGAGCCTCCCCAAGGGAGGCTCTTTCATTACAGAAATCAGCTCGTCGCTTACTTGACGAAGAGGTAGATGATGACGAAGGTGAACAGAGCCAGCGACTCGATGAAGGCCAAGCCGAGCATCAGAAAGAGGAAGATTGCAGGGCGTGCGCCGGGGTTCCGCGCGACAGCCTCCGAGGACGATGCGATCGCCTTGCCCTGGCCGATGCCGCACAGACCCGATGCGATTCCCATGCCGATTCCGGCGGCCAGTGGCGCATAGATGCTGGCTGCATCGCCGCTTCCCTGGGCAAACGCCGGCGTTGCCAACAGCAGCGCAGACAACGTCATAAAGATATATTGCAGTGTACGCATTGTTTACTCCATTCTCCCAAAGTACGCTGCCAGTGGGTGGTTGAGGCTCACCAAGCTGGCCCCCTCACGCTGAACGGCGTTGCTGCGCACCGCAGAGAGGAAGAGATCCTCTGCGGAGAAGTCAAAGTCTAATGATCGTGCGACGTCGAGAGCGACAGATAGCTCATCGCCAGCGCCATGAAGACGAATGCCTGGACCAATGCAACCAGCAGATGCAGAATCATGAACGGAATCGGGACAAAGACCGGAATCAGCGAGAAGAAGGCCAGCGTCACCAATCCACCCGCCAGCATGTTGGCGTAAAGACGGACGGTGAGCGAGAGCATGCGCGCCAGATGCGAGATAATCTCGATCGGCAGCAGAAGCCACGCCAGCCACCACACCGGCCCAAGGAACTGCTTGACGTATCGCCAGCCGTTCACGCGAACGCCATGGTAGTGGTAGTACAAAAAGGTGAGGATCGCAAATCCCAGCGGCACGACGGCGTCTGCGGTCGGCGAAGCCAGTCCCGGAACCAGCCCCATCAGATTGCTGAGCAGAATGAACATTCCCAGAACCGTCAGATAGCTCAGGAATCGCTGGTACCCGTGGCCAATGATCGATTCGGCCTGGCCGGAGACGAACTCGTGAGTCATCTCGGCGAAGTTCTGCACCGTCGTCGGCTTCTCCACCTGTAGCGACAGGCGAACCACCACAAAGTAGAGCAGCAGTCCGCAAAACACCAGCAACTCCATCGCAAAGGCGTTGGTCATCGGCGCTTCGGGATAGGTCGGATGAACGTGCAGAGTTCGCAGCAACGCGTCCACGGGGGCGGCAAAGTGGGCGTTCAGAATTCGCGTAAACAGTAACTGTGTCGGCATAACGTTCTACATCGCTCCAGCAATCACACGGTCCAACTCTTCAGCAGACGTATCCCTTCAAAGGAGAGGGCAAGGATTCCGAGCGCAAGACCAGCGATCAGAGCGAAGACCGATCCATGAAGAAATCTAAGGCTACCATATAGCAGTAGCACCGCAATTGCCAAGCGCAGGAAGAAGATAAACAGCACCGAACCCAGCGGGCGAACCGGCGGCGAGCCTTCTCCGGCCTTGTCCATGCGCGCGATTACAGCGGTCATCAGGCGCAGCCACTCGAAGAGGCTGGAGCCGGAGATCAGCGCTCCAACGCCAAACAGAGCGGCGCTCGCCCAGCCCAGCTTCCACCACAGCAGCGGCAGGCCAATCGCCACCGCAAGGCCGATCAGCCGCAGCGCGCTCCAGATAGTGCGCCGAAAGTCCTCGTCGGAGAAGTTCTCCAATCCGAGTAAATGGCTTCCGTTCATCGAGTTAGATTCTGTCGAGTTCATCGCTTGTCCTTCATGTACCGCGCCGCGACGGTAAAGATCTGCACAAATCCGCCAACCGCTCCCAGAATAATGCCCACGAGTCCGATCCAATGCTGATGAAAGTGGCTATCCAGCCACGAACCGATCAGCAGCCCGACCACGCAGCCCGAGGGAATCGCCAGCGCGAGCATCACCAACTGCTCGGCCCGCACGTAGTCCTTCAGACCGCTGTTTTTCCTGCTCGGTTTCTTGTTGGATTCGTCGACCATCTCCCCCTCATTACACCACGCCGAGGGCGTCAGCGGCGCAGCCTCGATATACTGGTAGTTCAGAGTCACTCGACACATTTCATCGCAGATGAAATGTTTCAAAGAATTGTCATTCTGAGCGTAGCGAAGAATCCCCGCATTTTGCTCGCAGGGAGATACATTTCGCACTCACTGAAATGACGAAACGTTGGATTATCGAAGCGAAGGGCAGACAAACCGTGTACGAATCGCAATTTGAAGAAGATCTTTACAACCTGCGCCGCGACAAGCTCCAGCAGATTGCCGCGCTGGGCCAGAAGGCCGGCCTGAGTTACGCCGAGGCCACCTACCCCAACAGCTTCGCCGCCACGCACACGGTTCCCGAACTGCGCGCCGCCTACGACTCGATCACCCCCGAGCAGTTCGCCGCCGACCTCGAAGCGGGCAAGAAGATCGAAGTCTCCCTCGCCGGACGCATTCTGGCAATCCGCGTACAGGGCAAGGCCGGCTTCGCGCAGTTGCAGCAGGCGGGCCAGCGCATGCAGATCTACGTCCGCAAGGACGACGTAGGCGAAGACGCCTTCGCCCTCTACAAACTGCTCGACCTCGGCGACCACATCGGCGCGCGCGGCTTCCTGATGCGCACCCGCACCGGCGAACTGACCGTCCACGTTAC
>JARLFY010000079.1 GCA_031296325.1 Acidobacteriaceae bacterium
CAAGGCGCACGAGATTATCGGCAATGCGGTGCGGCTGGGGATCGAGAGCGGGCGCGAGTTGGAGGCAATCCCGCTCGGCGAGTTGCAGTCGCTGAGCGAGTCCTTTGGCGAGGACTTCTATGCGGCGGTAACGCTGGAGGCGACGCTGGATTGCCACGACGTGATCGGCGGAACGGCTCGGGCGCGGGTTCGTGCGGCGTTGGCGGAGGCTCGCGGGCGACTGAGTCAGGACACTGTATCGTAATTCTGCGAGAATATTAGAAGGGAAAGAATCGTGACTAGCTCATCTTTGATGGCCGCCAGTGAATCTACCGCATCGACCCGTGTACGCGCGGGCGGTGCGACGGTGCGTCAGGCGAAGCTGCAGGACGCGGTGAATATCTTTGAGCTGGTCAACTCACTCTCCGGCGATGGGACACTGCTGCGCCGCAGCTACGCCGACATCTGCGAGAATGTGCGCGACTTCTCGGTGGCCGAGTCGGAGAGTGGAATCTTTCTCGGCTGCGGAGCGCTGCATCTCTATGGACCGCATCTGGCCGAGGTGCGCTCGATTGTGGTAAAGCCAGAGGCCAAGGGGCAGGGCGCAGGGGGAAGGTTGCTGCGTGCTCTGATCGATGAGGCAGAGAATCAGGGCGTGTTGTCGGTCTGCATGTTCACGCGGATTCCTGACTTTTTCTTTCACTTCGGATTTCGCGTCGCCGACCGTACGACTCTGCCGGACAAGATCTACAAGGACTGTCAGGCCTGTCCTCGTCTGTACGCCTGCGACGAGGTCGCAATGGTGCGCGGGCCGCTGCCTCGGATTGCGGTGCTTGGGCCGACCAGGATTGCGCAACCAGAGCTGGTGAAGCTACAGGTAGGCCACATTGCGCACCCGATGGAAGAATCGGGACTGATTGTTCCCGAAGGATCTGGCTCATCTGTAACCAAGCGTTGATCTAGTCACAGATACGAAGCGAATTTTAAAAGAAAACTTTATCTCTGCATGTGGGTTCGATCCAAGTGTATCCTTGGGGTGCATCTGTAGGAGGGGTTCTTTGGTTCGCTTATCTCGGCCACGTTCGTTTCATCTGGTTTTCGTCCTGACTTTGGCGGCTGCGTCTTTCGCGGTTCCGATGCATGGGCCGTCACAGGTCTCGAAGCCTGCGGTTTCGTCGGGATCGACGGTGGCTCAGCCAAGTGGATTGAAGACGCAGTCCTCGGACGGCGTTGCCACCATGCATGTGTCCAGCAATATGGTGGTGATTGATGTTGTGGTTACCGACTCGAAGCAGAACCCTGTTCATGGATTGAAAGCGTCTGACTTTACCCTGATGGAGAATGGTAAACCGCAGGCGCTCAGTCACTTTGAAGAACATACCTCGATTCCGACGGCGGATCTCAAGGTTATTCCAGCACCGAAGCTTCGCCCTGGTATATTCAGCAATCAGGCGTCGGCCCCGGCAAACGGCCCGGTAAACATTCTGCTGCTGGATTATTTGAATACGCCGCTGACCGCGCAGCCATACGCGCGCAGGGAATTGCTCAATTATCTGGATAAGTCGCCCGCTGGGACTCGCATCGCCATCTTCGGAATGTCGACGCATCTGAGCATCTTGCAGGGGTTTACCGCAGACAAGTCGTTGTTGAAGGCGGCGTTGACCCAGTCCAAGGGAACGCCACAGGCGTCGCGGCTTTTGACGGACGCATTCAGCGGCGGATCGTCGCCTGACACATCCATGTCGGATACATACAGCGATCCTGATGGCCCCGCTTCAATCAATCAGGAGGCGATGGACGATCTGACCCGGTTTGAGTACATGCAGGCGTCCTTCGTGCAGGATGCGCGCGCGCAGTACACCCTGAACGACTTCGACCAGTTGGCGCGGTATCTGATGGGGATTCCCGGACGCAAGAATGTGATCTGGTTTTCCGGCTCTTTCCCTCTGGACATTGAGCCGAATGTGGATGAGGCGGATCCGAATGACTCGGTGGTACGCAACGACGATGCGGTGCGCACGACGGACAACCTGTTGACGCGAGCGCAGGTGGCACTGTATCCGGTGGACGCGCGCGGGCTTCAGACCGATCCCGCGAATAACTTTGCCTCTGGAAAGACGGTTACAAACACAAGCGCAATGGACTTCATGAGCCAGACGGCTCAAGAACACGAGACGATGGAGGCGATGGCCGAGGATACGGGCGGACAGGCGTTCTACAACACCAATGGGCTGACGCAGGCGGTATCCAAGGCGATCGAGATTGGCTCAAACTACTACACGCTCTCGTACTCGCCGACCAACATGGAGTGGGACGCGCGGTTCCGAGCGATCAAGATCAAGCTGGCAGAGCAGGGCATGAAGCTGATCTATCGCCAAGGCTATTACGCTGTCGATCCCAACGATAAGAACAAGGTCGTTGCGGACAGTGTGGCGATGGTCTCAACCCGCCCCAGCACAATGGTGACGGCGATGATTCACGGCGCACCGGATCCATCGGAAATTATCTTTCAGGCGAGGATTCGTCCTGCAAACACGGCTCCTGAAGATGAGGTGCTGCAACACAATCAGGTCAATCCGAAGTTGAAGGTGGAGGGGCCATATCGGGAGTATGGAGTCGATCTGGTTCCCGACGCTCGCTCGGTCAGTTGTCCTGCGTCGGCAGGCGGCAACCGTCACTGCTCGATCGAGATGTGGACCTTCGTCTACAACAGCGATGGAGAGAAGCTGATTACGGTGAGCGACCGGCTACATTCGATGCTGACTCCGAAGGACTACCGCAATATGCTGGCGGGAAAAAAGATGGCCTTTCACCAGCAAATCAGCGTTCCGGTAAAAGGGAATTACTATCTGCGAACCGCGATTCACGATATGGACTCCGACAGGGTTGGGGCAATCGAGGTTCCGGTCGCAGCGGTCGCTCGTCTGAACCCGCTACAAGCTCGATCGGATGCTCCTGTCTCTGCTCCCACGGCACCCGAACCGCCAGTGACTCCTGCCGCAGAAGCTCCGGTTTCGGCTGGAGCAGCAGCCACGCCGCAGAAATAGTAATCTTGTAGGTAGCGTGTCTACTGTATTGATTGAAATCTTTGAGCAAGAGTATCGCGAGTTGCGTCCGCGCGCTCCGATCCCTGCGCTCGACATACGCTTTCGCCGGTTCACGTCGCTGAATACGACGATTCGGCTGCGCGAGGGCAAGCTCCTTGTGCGACTCTCGGATCTGCTGGAGTCTGCGCCAGAGTCGGTGCATCACGCGATTGCGCACATCCTGCTGGCCAAGCTGTACAAGAAGCCGATTGCGCGGGCGCACGCAGATCGCTATCGGCGGCACGTCTCATCGGATGCCGTGGCGAAGCAGGCAGAACATATTCGCCAGACGCGCGGTCGGAAGACGATTCTGTCCGCCCAGGGTCGTTACTATGATCTGGACGAGGTCTTCGAGAGCCTGAATACGCGCTTCTTCTTCGGATTGCTGGGACGTCCAACGCTGACTTGGAGCGCGCACCATGCGCGGCGAATGCTGGGCCATTACGACGCGGCACACAACACCATTATGGTGAGTCTGGTCTTCGATCGCCCAGATACTCCGCGCTGCGCTATCGAATATCTTCTGTACCACGAGATGCTGCACTTGAAGCATCCGGTAAAGGTAAAGGCAGGAAGACGATGCGTTCACTCAAAGGCGTTTCAGGCTGAGGAAAAATTGTTTCCTGAGTTGGAAGCGGCGAAGGCTTACCTGAAGCGTTTGTAATGTTGAGGAAAAACACAGCAATTCCAAAATTGCTTTAGTGCGGCTGGTTGGAGCCATTGGCAGAGTAACGGGGTGAGGGATGATCGCTGGCGATGACGCCATCGCGGATGGTGATGACGCGATGAGCGTACTCGGCGATGTCCGGCTCGTGAGTAACCAGAATGACGGTGTTGCCCCGTGCGTGTAATTTGTCGAAGAGGGCCATGATCTCGTCGCCGGTTTTGGAGTCGAGGTTTCCGGTGGGTTCGTCGGCCAGAATGATTGAAGGGGAATTGACCAGCGCGCGAGCGATGGCTACGCGTTGGCGCTGACCGCCGGAGAGTTCGTTCGGCTTGTGGGTCATGCGGGTGCCCAGGTCGACGGATTCAAGGACGGATTTGGCTCGGGCGATACGCTCGACGGAGGGAGTGCCGTTGTAGATCATGGGCAACTCGACGTTATGCAGCGCGGTGGCGCGAGCCAGCAGGTTGAAGGTCTGGAAGACAAAGCCAATCTCTTTGTTGCGGATACGGGCGAGTTGATCGTCGTCAAGCGAGGAGACGTCGTGGCCGTTGAGCCAGTAACGCCCCTGCGTGGGCGTGTCGAGGCAGCCGATCAGGTTCATCAACGTCGATTTTCCCGATCCGGATGGACCCATGATGGCGACATACTCATTGTGGCGGATGCGCAGGTTGACGCCGCGCAGGGCGTTGACCTGCTGGTCACCCATCTCGTACGTCTTCCAGAGGTTGTTGGTGACGATGACCTCGCCATCGACGGGGCCTTCGGCGTTGACGAGTGTGGGGTCGCTAGCGGTTTCTGTCGGCATCATTTCTCCGTGCGGTACTGTTACAAGAATAGTACGTTCGATCAGGTTGCGTGGTTCTTATTGCTGGCCGTGAGCAGCAAATCTGCGATCGACGAAGAATAAGGATGACTGCTTTGCGGCAGGGTTGAAGCTGTGCCCATCCATTAAGCGTATTTCCGCAAAATTCCTAAGACCTTGCCTTGAATGGCGACACTAGCGGCAGGAGCGTAGATCGGTGCCATGTCCTTGTTGGAGGGCTGTAGGCGGATGTTTGCTCCCTCGCGGTAGAAGCGCTTGAGCGTGGCATCGTAGCCATCGACCAGGGCTACGATGATCTCGCCCTCGCGCGCGGTGTTGGTGCGTTCAACGAGGACGTAGTCGCCGCTGACGATGTGCTCGTCGCGCATGGAGTCGCCGCGAACCTCCAGAGCGAAGACCTCGCGGTTGCCGATGATGTCGCCCAGAGAGATGCTCTCGGCCATCTCGACGGCCTCGATGGGCTGGCCCGCAGCGATGCGTCCCATCAGCGGCAGGCGGTCGAAGCCCTTCTTGCTGGAGCGCGGAGGCAGCACATCGATCGAGCGGCTGCGGTTGTGCGCGCGCTGCAAGAGCCCTTTATTCTGTAGGTTGGTGACGTGCTTATGCACGGTCGCAAGCGAGGAGAGCCCCAGTCCGCTCGCAATCTCCTCGTAGGAGGGCGAGTAGCCGTTCTTCTGGGTAAAGTTGGAGAGAAAGTCAATAACCTCTTTTTGCCGTCGCGTGATAGCCATGCGCTGATTGTAGCGAATAAATAGCGAACTTGGGGCAATTTACAAAAATATTTAGTTACGAAGTGGATTCCTGCGCCGGGTCGGGCTGGCTGTTGTTTTGATCTGTGACAGATACGCGCAGAGGGGTAGGATGTTGGTGGGGAATGGTTGGGTGGATTTCGTGGTGGGGAGAGCTGGGGTGGACGAGATGAGCAGCGACATGGAGCAGCCATACAGGTTGGACGGCAAGGTCGCGCTGGTGACCGGCGGGGCGAGCGGCATTGGCGCTGCGATTGCCCGGGAGTTGGCGCGGGCTGGGGCTGAGGTGCTGGTCGCCGATCTGGATCTCGAAGCCGCGCAGGGGTTGGCGGGAGAGCTTCCGCTGGGCCGCGCGGTGCAGATGGATGTGACCGAGGCCGCGTCCATCGGAGCGGCGCTGGATCAGATTCCGACGCTGGACATTCTGGTGAACAACGCGGGCATCAGTATGGCCGCTGACCTTGCCTCGACCAGCGAGGAGGAGTTCGAGCGCTTGATGCGGGTCAATGTTCACGGGGTCTATCTGGTGACGCGGGCTTTGCTGCCGCAGTTGCTGATGAGCCATGGATGCATCGTCAACATCGGTTCGGTGGCGGGGATTGTGGGTGTGAAGAAGCGCTTTGCCTACAGCGCCAGCAAGGGAGCGGTGGTGGCCATGACGAGGCAGATTGCGGTGGACTATCCCAAGGAGATTCGCTGCAACTGCGTCGCTCCGGGAACAGTGCAGACGCCGTATCTTGAGGGCTATCTGGAGAAGTATCACAAGCACGAGAAGGACAAGGCAAGGGCGGAGATGATCGCGCGTCAGCCATCGGGACGCCTGGGTACGCCGGAGGATATTGCCAGTCTGGTGCGGTTTCTGTGCAGCAGGGAAGCGTCGTTTATCAATGGAGCAGTGTTGCCGGTCGATGGCGGATGGACGGCGGCTTAGATACGGCGTGATGGCGCAATTGGATCTGGAGGGAGTTACATGAAGCTGATTACATTTGTGGATGAGGCGAAGAGGACACGGCCCGGGCTGGTGATATCTGGCGAAATCATTGATCTGGGTGCGGAGGGGTTCAAGGATGCGCTGGCGTTTCTGGCTGCGCCGCATAGTGTGCAGGCCGATGTGGCGCGCAAGGGCGCGACGATTGCTCTGGACAAGGTGAAGCTGCTGGCACCGATTCCCAATCCGCCGCGCATCTTCGGCATTGGCGTCAACTACGCCGATCATGCAGCGGAGACGGGAACCAGAATGCGCGATGTTCCTACGGTCTTCATGGTTCTGTCGTCGGCGGTAGTGGGGCCGGGGGCGAACGTGGTGTTGCCGCGCGCCAGTTGGCAGGTGGACTACGAGGCCGAGCTGGCCGTGGTGATCGGCAAGGGCGGACACAAGATTCCGGCGAGCCAGTGGGAGGAACATGTATTCGGCTACACGATTATGAACGACGTGAGCGCGCGCGACGTGCAGCGGGCGACCTCGCAATGGACGCTGGCCAAGAGCTTTCCGACCTTCGCTCCGATGGGGCCGTGGGTGGTCAGCAAAGACGAAATTGCTAATCCGCATACGTTGAATATCTCGCTCACGATTGGCGGCGAGAAGTTACAGGACTCAAACACCAGCCACCTGATCTACAAGATTCCCGAGCTGATCGAGTACCTGTCGAAGATCGTGCCGCTACAGACGGGCGACGTCATCAGCACAGGAACTCCCGCTGGCGTGGGACTGGGACGCACGCCGCAGCGATGGCTCAAGCCCGGCGAAGAGATGATTATTGAGATTGACGGAATCGGCGAACTGCGCAATCCAATCGTTGCGGAGTAACCGCCGAGTGAATTGGTGATATTCTCTGGCGATGAGGAATGGATTGGATTCTGGGGCTGAAACGCGGCGTTTGGGCGAGTTGTATCGAGCGATGGGGGATGGGGAGATTCTGGCGCTGGCGACTCGCCCGGACGACCTGACCGAGGCGGCGCAGGAGGCCTTGCGCACAGAGATGGCGAGCCGTCGCTTGCAAGCCCCGGTTGAGCCGACGATGGAGAGCAGGTCTGTTGGCCGGGATGATCCCTTTGCCGGCGTGAAAAGTTTTGCCGGAGCGGATTCGTATGCCGGGGTTGAGATTCCCACCCTGACGCAGCGCGCGCCGGAGTTGAAGCCGGAGACTGGCTCGAAGCTGG
The DNA here is from genome assembly GCA_031296325.1 of Acidobacteriaceae bacterium. GTDB lineage: Bacteria > Acidobacteriota > Terriglobia > Terriglobales > Acidobacteriaceae > Edaphobacter. Next base: position 7,465 of record JARLFY010000079.1, read on the forward strand.
AGAAGGGAAGCGCGTCGCTGATGATATTCCATGACGCAATCGCTGCGGGTACGGCCTGCGATGCGCTGGAGGCGGAGGGAATCGAGATTAATGTGCGCGATGTGGCGGAGGCTCATGCGACGGGAGGATCGTTCTACGGCGGTCCTGCGGTGGCATTGCAGATTATCGTTGCGCAGAGCGATCTGAACCGAGCGATGGAGATCCTGCGCAAGAAGATGGGACTCTTTCCCGGGCAGGAGGTCGAGGTCGCCGACGAACTTGTCGATGATGGCTCGACCGTCGTGCTGGGGAGCTTTGGGCATCGCGAGGAAGCAGACGAGGTAGCGCAAATTCTGGAGCAGGCGACGGTGTGGCATCGCGTGGTTGCCAATCCAGACGGCTGTCTGGAGGACGAGGACTGCTACACGCTGGAGGTCAAGGAGATCGATCTCCAGCGGGCTGGAGAATTCATCGAAAGAGCGATGAATCTTCCGGAGGATTAGAGCGTTTCGGTTATGGTGTAGACCGTCGCGAGGCTAGCAAAAAGCAGATTCCTTCGCTTTGCTACGGAATGACAACAAATTGGCCTATAGCAATTATGAATAAGTTCTGATGGCTTGATCAGAGGCTGTTCCCCTACTCGAAGACCGGCGTCAGCAGACGCACCAACTGCTCCGGCTCGGCGAGGAACGCGTCGTGCCCTTGCAGCGAGGCCATCTCGCGATAGTCGCAGCGCGTTCCTGCGGCGCGAATGATCGCGGCCAGCGAGCGAACGTCCTCCGGCGGAAAGAGCCAGTCGGTTGAGATTCCTACCAGCGTCAGATGCGCCTCAATGCGGCTGTAGGCGACATAAGGCGACTCGTGTGCGCGCACCGGATCGAAGGTGTCCATCGTCCGCGTCAGGCAGATGTAGGAGTTGGCGTCGAAGCGCGGGGTAAAGACCGCGCCCTGATGATCCAGATAGCCCGCAATGTCGAAGCGCCCGTTCTGCCCCGCCGAGGTCGAGATCCAGGGATTCTCCTTGCCTCCGCGATTGGGCTTGCGATTGAAGCGATGTTCGAACAGCGGCACTGATTTATAGCTGATGGTTCCCAGCGCCCGCGCCAGAGCGAGGCCTCCCGTCGGACCTTTTCCTGTCTCGTAGTGTCCGCCCTTCCACGTGGGGTCGAGCATGATGGCTTGTCGTTGCAGATGATTCAGACCCAGTCCCATCGCTCCCAGCGGAGCGACTCCGATACTGATGGCTCGCGCCACTTTCTGGGGAAATTGGATTGCCCATTCGAGAACCTGCATGCCGCCGATGGAGGCTCCAATGGCCAGCTTGAGCTGCTGGATGCCAAGCGATTCGATCAGCTTGACCTCTGCGCGCACGATGTCGCGAATGTTGATCAGGGGAAACGTCGCCCCGTAGGGTTTGCCTGTCGCGGGATCGATGGAGAGCGGCCCGGTCGAGCCATAACAGGAGCCGAAGACGTTGATCCCGATCACGAAGTCGCGTTCGAGATCCAACAGTCCTCCGGGAACAAAGAGTTGCGGCCACCAGCTTGCGACCTCAGCCGAACCAGAGAGGGCGTGACAAACCAACACCGCGTTGTCTCGCGCCGCATTCAGCTTCCCATAAGTAGCGTAGTGTAGCGTGGGGTTGACAAGAACCTCGCCGCTCTCGAGGGGGAGAACTTCGTTCAGAACGAAGTCCCCCTCGAAGCGCGGCCTTGGAATTACGAATGTAGAACGACTTATCATTGTGTTTTAGTTTAGCCTGATTACCTTCCCAGTCCATTGGCAACATGGATTGCCTGATCCAGATCCGCAAGAATATCGCGAATATCCTCGATACCAATGGAGAGTCGAACCAACTCTGGGGTGACTCCCGTCTCGGCCTGCTCCGCCACGGTAAGTTGCGCATGAGTGGTCGAGGCCGGATGAATAATCAACGACTTTGAATCGCCGATATTGGCCACATGGGAGAAGAGCTTGATCGAGTCGATCAGCTTCTTGCCCGCCTCGTAGGCCGAGCCGCTGGTTCCGCCCTTGATGCCGAAGGTGACCAGTCCGCCCTTGCCGCCGGGCAGGTACTTCTGCGCACGCTCGTAGTATTTGCTCGACTTCAAGCCAGGATAGTTGACCCACTCGACTCCGGGATGCGACTCCAGATGCTGTGCCACAGCCAACGCGTTCTGCGAGTGCCGTTCCAGACGCAGGTGCAGCGTCTGCACACCCTGTAGCAGGAGGAAAGCGCTCAACGGCGCAAGCGTCGCGCCGGTATCGCGCAGACCCTGTACGCGCGCCTTCAAGATAAACGCAAGCGGGCCAAACGCCTTCACATAGGAGAGGCCATGATACGAAGGATCAGGCTCAACGAAGTCCGGAAAGCGACCTGAGGCAGCCCAGTCGAACTTGCCCGAATCAACGATGATGCCGCCCAGCGTAGTTCCATGTCCGCCAATGAACTTGGTCGCGGAGTTGATGACGATGTCTGCTCCCCACTCGATGGGCCGCACCAACGCCGCCGAGGCCGAGGTGTTGTCGATAATCAGCGGAATGCCGTTCTCGTGCGCAATCGCAGCCAGCTTCTCGATGTCCGCAACATCGAGCTTGGGATTGCCCAGCGTCTCGGTGTAGAGAGCCTTGGTCTTGGAGTTGATCGCCGCGCGCAGCCCGTCGAGGTCTTCTGAGTCCACAAACCGCACCGTAATGCCCTGCTTCGGCAGTGTGTAGTGGAAGAGGTTGTACGTACCGCCGTAGAGCGATGTGGTGGAGACGATTTCGTCACCCGCGCTGGCCAGCGTCTGGATGACAAGCGTCTCGGCGGCCTGGCCGGAGGCGGTCGCCAGACCGGCTGCTCCGCCCTCAAGCGCCGCAATGCGCTTCTCGAAGACGTCGGTGGTCGGATTCATCAGGCGACCGTAGACATTGCCAAACTCCTGTAGGCCGAAGAGCCGAGCAGCATGGGCGGAATCGTTGAAGACAAATGAGGTGGTCTGGTAGATGGGAACGGCTCGCGAGTTGGTATCGCTGTCGACAACCTGTCCGGCGTGAACTGCAAGTGTGGCGAACTGTTGCTGCGGTAGTGTGGTTTCCTCTGACATTCACTGCTCCTTGACTGCGGTTATAGTCTAGTCCGTTGGTTATTCTACGTTTTGGCGACAGTAAAAATCTCTGCCGCAAAGAAAACGGCCCACGATCCTGGTGCGGGATCGTGGGCCGTTTGGAATCCGATTGTCTTCTGCGTCTAACGCATCAGAGTCTTCCCACACGCACCCACACTCCCGCGACACATGCACATGGCCATGGCCGCAGCGGGGATAGAGCGGAAGATCATGAAAGAAGTATACACCACAAAAGGAGCCAATCTAAATTCCATAAGCTAGTTAATAGATGCCGAACCTTTTGACACGATTCAGTCGAGACAGGGTAGAATGAATAAAGTCTGCTTCAGGCGCATCGACTGGCCTGACTGACTGCTTTTCATCGTCGGCAATGCCAATCCTTTGAAAAGATCTGGGCTGCGCAAGGGTTTATCGAGAGATGAAGCCTTTCTTCAGCCCGTCATCAGAAGCGACTCTGCAAGCAGCCTGCGTATGATCTGGCGCTGCGAACCAGAGTTCGCATATTTCACTCGCTTGAACGCGATCAACTGTTGTACCGACCCACGGCTAAAGCCGGGCCGAAGGAGACTCAACCATGCGTCACCGCAATGCAGGATTCAAGTTAGGCCGTAACACCAGCCATCGTCGCGCCATGCTGCGCAACCTCGTCACCTCGATCCTTCTTCTGGATCGCGTCGAGACCACCCTTACCAAGTGCAAAGCGACTCAGCCGCTGGTTGAGAAGATGATTACACTGGGCAAGCGCGGCACGGTTCACGCTCGTCGTCAGGCTCTCAGCTACATGATGACGCCCGAGTCGGTCGATCGCCTCTTTGCCGTTGTAGCACCGCGCTATACCGACCGTAACGGCGGATACACCCGCATCACGCGCACCGGAGCTCGCAAGGGCGATGCCGCCGAGATGGCCATCTTCGAGCTGCTCGGAGCCGAGCAGGAGTTGGACGAGAAGCGCCAGAAGCGCGACGAAGCCCGCGCCAAGAAGCGGGAAGAGATCGCCAAGCAGATGGAAGAGCAGACCCCCG
>JARLFY010000080.1 GCA_031296325.1 Acidobacteriaceae bacterium
CCTACAACGGTTTAGCAAACCGCCGCCTTCAGCCACTCGGCCAACTCTCCTGCCCTCCCCGCAACTTCGCCGAAGCGAATGCCGGGTTGAATTACAATTATAGAGTAGTTCTCCCTCTTCGTGCTGACGTGGAGTGTTCAGGAAGCGTTTTCTTTGCGTTAAAATTCCCCTCCGGCAATATTTTCCTCCTATCGAATACAAATCATTAGGCCGCAACTCTTCCTGCATTATCTCCCTCTCCTGACATCCTTGGGCTTTCCCCTTTCTGGAAGACTCTGCTCCTCCGCGTCAAAATCAAACAGAAAACCCCTCCTTGAGCGGCGAACGAATACAATGGAGCCATGCGTGGATGGAGCTTTCCCGTCGGTCGTTTCTTTGGTGTAGAGGTTCGCATCCATGCGTTCTTTCTTCTGCTGCTTGTTGTGGCGATTGGCTTCGGCTCAGTAGCCGGCGCGGTTGGCGGACGCACGGTGACCCTCTGGTTTCTGCTGTTCTTCGCCGTCGTCGTGCGGCAGAGTGCGCAAGCGTTGGCTGCAATCTGGTTTGACTTGGATCTGCGCGGGATTCTTCTTCTGCCCACTGGCGGCTTGATGACCTATGCGACTCCCGAAGCCACTAAGCGCGCCGCCGAGCCAGCCATCGAGCGCCGCATGGCGCTGGTCGGCCCGTTGACCAGCATCGGCTTCGGACTCTTTCTGGCAGCGGTCGTACTGACAGCGGCTCCTGGCATCAATCTGCTGGAGAAGCCGTGGATCGCTCCCGCGCACCTGCTGCGCGCCATGGTCTGGCTGAATCTTCTGCTCGGCATCCTCAATCTTCTTCCTGTATTCCCGCTGGATGGCGCACACCTCTTTCGCCGCGCAGTTGCAGGCACCGCCGCAGAAGGGAAAGGCGAGCCTGAGGCTACAGGTTCGGCAGCGGGCTTCGGCGGAGGCCCAAGCCATTGGATCGCCCTCGCTCTGGTGATTGCGGGGCTTCTGCTGGGCAATATGTGGCTCACCATCATGGGAGCGTTTGTGCTGCTCGGCGCGCAGATGGAGAGGCGCAGCGCGATTACCGGCAATGACAGCTCCGATCCGGTCTTGATGCGCGACGTGATGCTCACCCAGTTCAGCACGCTCTCCGCCTCGGACACACTGGAGGACGCGTTGCAGCGCGCCATCCACACCTTGCAGGACGTTTTTCCCGTGGTGCGCGGCGGCAATCTGGTTGGCGCCGTCTCGCGACAGAACATTGTGGAGGCGCTGGCCACCAGCGGTAACAGCTACGTTCAGGGCGTAATGACGCGCAGCCTACAGACCGTTCTTCCCGACGATTCGCTGGTCAAGACGCTGCCTCGCATCCGTGGTGCGCAGGGCGAGCATCTGGTTCCGGTCATGGAGGGCGAGCGCATCGTCGGCATCATCACGCCGCAGAACCTGTCGCAGTCGATGGACCTGCTGATCCAGAGTCGCCGCCTGCGCCGCACCGAAGACGAATAGCGCGTAGGAGCGTCACAGCGGAATCAGTCACAAACAAAGCAAAAGATCGACCACGGATATGCGCGGATGAACCCGGATCAAAAACACGAGAATGAACTGGATCGGAGCGACTCCGTTGCGTCGATCTGCGATGACGCAGCCGTGAGCTTTGATGACACAGTCGCGAACCATGACGACGCATACGCGCGCCATCCTGATTCCTTCGCTGGACGTACTCGTCCGCTCGCGCCGGGGCTATACTTAGTCGCCACTCCCATCGGCAATCTGGAGGACATCACCCTGCGCGCCCTGCGTGTGCTGCGCTCGGTCGATCGCATCGCCTGCGAGGATACGCGCCAGACGCAGAAGCTGCTCAACCACTTCGAGATCCGCACCCCCACTGTCAGCTATCACATGCACAACGAGGCGGGCCGCGCTCTTGAGTTGGCCACAGCGCTCAAGGCGGGCGCGCGTATCGCTGTGGTCAGCGACGCGGGAACGCCCGGAATCGCCGACCCCGGCGGGCAGATCGCCGCCGCCGCCATCGCCGCCGGAGTGCCGGTCTTTCCTGTGCCGGGTGCGAACGCCGCAATCAGCGCGCTCATCGCCAGCGGCCTTGCCGGATCCAGCCTTGCGGGAAGCGGCCTGAACGCCGAGTCGTTTACTTTTCACGGATTTCTGCCGTCGAAGGAGGGCCAGCGACGCACCACGCTCGAAGCTCTGCGCAGCAACGGCAATCCGAGCGGCGGCACTCTGATCTTCTACGAGGCGCCGCACCGCATTCTGGACACGCTCGCCGACGTTGAGGCGATCTTCGGCCCTGCGCAACACGTCGTCGTGGCGCGCGAACTGACCAAGCTGCACGAGGAGTTTCTACGCGGTACCGTAACCGAAGTGCGCAAGAGCCTTGCCTCCCGCGCCAGCGTTCGCGGCGAGATCGTTCTGCTCTTCGCGCCCGCCGTCGCTGCATCCTCCAGCGCAAGCCATCCCGCCAGCATCGCCAAGCAGGTGCGCGAGTTGATGGCCAGCGAAAGCCTCGCCGAGAAAGACGCGCTCAAGCGAGTCGCCCGCGCCCGAGGCATGGGCAAGAGCGAGGCCTATCGCGAACTGCAACGCGAACGCGGAAAATAAAGCATTTTAGGAATTTGGGTAGACCAATTTGCTTGCCGTTGCCGTTTTGTTTGTCATTCCGCAGTGCAGCGGAGGAATCTGCTTTTGCCGTTGTCGTTGTCTTTGTCTGGCAAGGGCCAAAGGCCCGTTTTATATCAGCCTAGGCCGAAGGCCTAGGTAAACGTTCAGCACAGAGACTGAGGGCTGAAGACCCGACCGATAACTTCACCGAACTCCTGACTCAGAACACTCGCTATTGGTATAGAACAGAACCATCCCAGCCGCCTTCACTGGCGCAGCTCAACCTCGGTTGCACCCTGTCCGCCCTGATTGTATGGCGGCTCGGTAACGTTGGTGACCTGCGGATGGTTGCGCAGAAACTCGCGCAAACTACGGCGCAGAATTCCCATCCCCGTCCCGTGAACAATGCGGATGCGCGGCAGTCCGGCCATAAACGCGCGATCCAGAAAACGTGAAACCTCTTCTTCGGCCTCGTCCGCCGTACGCCCGATGACGTTGATCTCCATCGGCACGGAGTCGGAGTCGCTGGTGGTCTGCACGGTAATGCCGCCGCGTCGTCGCGCTGCCTCCAGCGGCGTGACGACTTTGACGCTCTCCACCTCGGCAATGTCGTTCTGCGCCACGCGCATCTTCATCGTGCCGACGGAGACCTCGTAGTTTTTTGCGTCGATCAACCGCTCCACCCGCGCCTGTCGCCCAAGGCTCTTCAGCTTCACCAGGTCGCCGACCTTGATGCCGGCAATTCCGCGTCCGGTCAGGTGCGGCTGCGCGTTGGGATCGTTCTTGTCTGCGCCGCTGGTATGCGCCACAACGGTCGAATTGAACTGCTCGGAGAACTCGCGGCGCAGCGTCGCCATGCGGCGTTCCGAGTCGCGCGCAATCTTCTGTGCCACCGTCTTGTCGTCGATAGCCTTCACCGTCTCGCGAAGCTGGTAGGCAAAATCTTCCAGCAGCGAGTGCAGCTTGCCTTCCAACTCGCGAGTGCGCGCCTTCTGTTCGGCGCGGCCCTCGGTCTCCATGCGCAGACGTTCCCGCGTAATCTCGTGTTCGCGCCGTTGCAGAGCCGCGCGCTCCTCGCCTGCCGCGCTCAGTTGCGCGTGGAGCTGGTCGAGCAGGGTGCCGATGTCGGCGGTCTGCGTAGTAAGCTGTGCTCGCGCCGCCGCAATAATCTCCGCCGCAAGACCCAGCCGCTCCGCAATGTTCAACCCAGCCGAAGCCCCAGGAACGCCAAGGCGAAGTTCATAGGTCGGCGAAAGCGTTGCCTGATCGAATCCCACCGCAGCGTTCAGTACTCCCGCGCGATTGGCCGCGTAGACCTTCAACGAGGTCAGGTGAGTCGTGATGCAGCTCCACGCACGACGCGCGAGGAAGTGTCCCGCAATCGCCACGGCCAGCGCTGCGCCCTCCTCTGGATCGGTGGCCGAGCCGAGTTCGTCCAGCAGCACCAGCGAGTCCTCCTGCGCCGCGCTCGCAATCCTCTCCACGTTCAGGATGTGCGCGGAGAAGCTCGACAGGTTCGACTCGATCGACTGCGCGTCACCGATGTCCGCGTAGATTGCGCCAAACAGCGGCAGCGTCGCAGACTCTGCGGGAACGGGCAGGCCAGCCTGCGCCATCAGCGACAGCAGCCCCGTCGTCTTCAGCGCAACGGTCTTGCCGCCCGTGTTCGGCCCGCTGATGATAAGCTGGCGCGCCTCGGCCTCCAGCGCCAACGTCAGCGGAACCGTCGCCCCGCCCGACCGTCGCAGCCGAATCTCCAGCAGCGGATGCCGCGCCCCGACCAGTCGCAATCCATCCGCTAACTCGCTATCTCGCTGACTAGCCAACTCGCTAAATCTCGGACGCGCACACTCCAACTCGTTGGCGAATCTCGCCCTCGCAAAGTGACTCTCCACCTCGGCGAGGATCGACGTTCCCAGCAGAATCGCGTCGGCCTGCTCGCCGATGGCGCGCGTCATGGCGACCAGAATCCGATGAATCTCGCGTTGCTCTTCGTCCAGCAGCCGTACCAGTTCGTTGTTCTGCTCGATCGTCTCCAGCGGTTCGATGAAGACGGTCTGCCCGGTCGACGAGGCTCCATGAATCACGCCCGGAACCCGTCGGCGAAACTCCGACTTCACCGGAATCACAAATCGCTCGCCGCGCACCGTGATCAGCTCCTCCTGCGTCGATCCTTCGCTGGACAACGACCGCAGAGACTTGCGCAGACTCTCCTCAATTGCGCGATGCTGCCTCTCCATTGCGCGACGAATGCGGCGTAGCTCGCTGCTCGCCTCATCGGCCAACGACCCATCCGGCTCAATCTTTCCCCGCAGCAGATGCAGCAGCGGAGCAAAGTCGTGGCTCAGCAGATGTGCAGAGAGCGCAGCGATTCCCGGCCAGTGGCGATTGTGTCCCGCAGGCGAAAGAAGCAGTGCGCGCCAGCCCGCCACGCGCTCGATCACCGTCAGCAGAGCGTTGATCTCGGTGCCTTCCAGAGCCGCGCCCTCAAGCCGCGCCTGATCCAGCCGCTCGGTCGGATCGAACAATCCGTGAAAGTCGAAGCTCCCGCCGTTCGTCAGCAGATCGCGTAGCTCGGCGGTGCGCTGCTGCTGCGCCTCGATCCACGCGGCATCGGCGCAGGGTTCCAGCGCCAGAATCCAACCCCGTCCCAGCGGCGAGGCGGCGTAGCCAGCAATATGCTCCCGCAGGCGCGGCCACTCCAGCGCGGCGGAACTGGCTTCGGCAAGGATAGACGGAATTCTGGGCAGCAAAGACATATCTACTATGTTAGCTGGCTGCGCGGCTGAATGCCTGTCGGCCAGCGCAGCGCGGCTCGCTCGACGTAAACTAATCGCATGAACTTTCCTGCGACAAGAATGCGGCGCTTGCGGAGAACTCCAGCCCTGCGCTCGCTGGTGCGCGAGACGCATCTGGAACCCGGCGCGCTCATCTACCCGCTCTTTCTCTGTCCCGGCGAGGGCGTACGCAAAGAGATCAGCTCCATGCCCGGAGTCTTCAACCTCTCCATCGACGAGGCGGTCAAAGAGGCCGAATCCTGCGCCGAGCTTGGCCTCGGCGGCCTGCTCCTCTTTGGCCTCCCTGCGGAGAAGGACGAACAGGCGACTGGAGCCTGGGCGGCTGACGGCATCGTGCAGCAAGGCCTGCGCGCGTTGAAGAGCAAGCGCTCGCTGGACTCGCTGGTGATGATTGCCGACGTCTGCCTCTGCGAGTACACCTCGCACGGCCACTGCGGCATCGTCGCGCGCGATGGCGAGCAGTATGAGATCGAGAACGACTCCAGCGTAGCTCTGCTGGCCAAGGCTGCCGTCTCGCTGGCGCAGGCTGGCGCGGACATCGTCGCACCCAGCGACATGATGGACGGACGCGTGGAGGCGATGCGCACGGCTCTCGACGCAGCATCGTGCCAGAACACGCCGATCCTCAGCTACGCCGCCAAGTTTGCCAGCGCCTTCTACGGTCCCTTTCGCGAGGCGGCGGATTCGGCCCCGCAGTTCGGCGACCGGCGCAGCTACCAGATGGACGGCGCGAACCTCCGCGAGGCCATGCGCGAGATCGATCAGGACATCGCCGAGGGCGCAGACATGATTTTGATGAAGCCCGCCATGCCCTATCTCGACGTGATCCGCGAGGCGCGCGAGCGCTACGACCTGCCGCTGGGCGCGTATCAAGTCTCCGGCGAGTACGCCATGCTGCAAGCCGCCTTCGCCAAGGGCTGGCTGGAGCCGGAGCGAGCCATGATGGAGTCGCTCCTCTCCATCCGCCGCGCCGGAGCCGACTTCATCGTCACCTACTTCGCCAAAGAAGCCGCCCGCGTTCTGGGCTAAAAGCAGTCCATGCGGATGCGGGTGTATGCGGGTGCGGGTACCCCCCCATCTCGATTTTGAGATGTGGTTTTACTCGCGAGGGCTGATACGATTACCTCTACAGCCATCGCAGGATGTCGGCGAGAGGTGGTTGCATAGGGGAAGAGTGCATGAGTGCATTTGCCGCAGACGTAGCGCGTTACAGGGCCAATGGCTATCGCGGGAAGGAGTTGTGGCTGGATCCGGCGTTATGGGCGATTGCTTGTTATCGGCTGGGGAATTGGCTGCATATTGCGAAGCCTTCTGTGCTAATTCGCATCCCATTAAAGATGGTATCGTACGTGGCAAATAAATTCTGCGAAGTGTTTATGGAGATGTGCATCGATCCGCAGGCGACGATCGGCCCAGGACTATATATCGGGCACATCGGTGGCGTCCACATCAACCCACAGGCTGTTCTGGGCAGCAACTGCAATCTGGCGCATCGTGTGACGATTGGAGCCTCAGCCATGGGGCGCGAGGGTTCGCCGGTGTTGGGCGACGACGTCTACATCGGCACGGGCGCGACCTTGGTGGGCAAGATCAAGATTGGCAATGGAGCAAAGATCGCCGCCAATACACTGGTGATAAGCAATATTCCTGCGGGTGCGACCGTGATGGGCGTGCCGGGCAGAATTATCATGCGAGCGCCGAAGCCCGTGGAACCGCAACCGGAAGTCGTAACGGAGAGAGTCGATGCAAAGTGACTCGGAGCGTTTGGAACTGCGACGCTGCATGAAGGACGCTGTCGTCAGGCAGGACGCCGCCGCCGTGGTGGATTATGGACGGCAATTGCTTGCCTCTTCCGGCAAGCCAGCGAACGTGATGTTCTGCGCCTCAACCTTCGCTGCACTCACCGAGTCGCTGAACAGTCAGCTTGGCGCGCGCAGCTTGAAGACTTACGTCGTTCGCTCGGTAACGGTCGAGCCATTGATCCCATATTTGACGACAGAAGCGGTGCTGTCGAATATTATTCTCGATCTACAGGTAGGAGGGTATGGTTCCTATGTAGACGAGTTACTTAACTCAGCAAGCGCACTCGCTGTATTTCATCCCGATCTGGTTTTAATTATTCTCGATCAGGAAGAGATTGCAGGTCGGTTGCCGGAGTTATGTGCAGACGGAATCGGCGCAGAAGTAGGCCAGGAGATCGACGAGTGTGTTGCGCGCATGGCGCAACTACTCCACAGCTATCGTTTGGGCAACTCCGCACGGATCCTTCTACAAGGATTGGTCGTTCCCGACTGCACCTCGCTTGGCGATGTAGGGGACGCGAATCTGGCGAATAGTTTGCCGAATAGTATCCAGCGACTGAATCAACATCTGGCGGCGCTCTGCGCAACGATCTCCGACTGCGTCTTCTTCGATGTGGATCGACTGGCTGCGCGTCATGGCCGCGTCAACTGGTGCGATGCGCGCATGTATCTGGCTTCCCGTCTGCCCGTCTCAGCGCAGTTTTTTCGGGAATACTCTCGCGGCTTGGTTCGCTCGTTCTCCACTCTGTTTCGCGCTTCGCGCAAGGTGCTTTGCACGGATCTGGATAATACGCTTTGGGGCGGAATACTCGGAGAAGATGGGCCGGAAGGAATCGCTACCGGCAGTGCATTTCCCGGTAATTGCTATCTTGAATATCAGAAATATCTGAAGCAATTATCCGCTCGGGGAATATTGCTTGCAATTGTCTCCAAAAATAATGAGGCGGACGTTCGAGAGGCCTTCAGTCTTCGCTCTGCCGACCTTGCGCTTAGTCTGGATAGTTTTGTTGCACTCAAGATTAGTTGGAACGAGAAAGCGGATTCGATTCGTGAACTGGCGCAAGAGCTGTCTCTGGGACTCGATTCCTTTGTCTTCGTCGATGACAATCCCGTGGAGTGCGCTGCAATTCGCCAGCAGTTACCCGAGGTGGTTGTCGTCGAAGCTCCTGTGCTAGAGCCGTGGAAATTGGTTGAAGTTCTATCGCAACAGCCATTTTTTGACGCAGCGGTAGTAACCGATGATGACGTCAACCGCGTGAAAGAGTATAAAGCGCAGGTGCAGCGTGCCGAACTGGCTGGTAGCGTAAATAGTCGCGATGAATTTCTAGCTTCGCTTGGAATTGTTTGTACCTTTCAGAGTGCGTTGCTGGCGCCGCTCGCGCGAGCCGTGCAACTGCTGGCCAAAACGAATCAATTCAATCTGACGACGCGTCGCCGTTCGGCTGCGGAGGTGGAGGAGTTCGCCTCTGCGGAAGGCGGCCAAGCCGTTGTAGTTCGAGTGCGCGACCGTTTTGGCGATGCCGGAGTGGTTGGACTGGCTCTCGCGCGGAATCTGGGAGACGCCTGCGTGATCGATTCACTGCTATTATCGTGTCGTGTGATCGGTCGCGGAATTGAAACTGCGCTTCTGGCTTATCTTGGCGATCAGGCGCTGCGGACTGGCGCAACGCGGCTAGTCGGTGAATTTATTGCAAGCAAAAAAAATACTCCCTGCGCGAATTTTTACTCCGAGCATGGATTTACAGAAATGATCTCGTCGCAAGAAACAATCTCCGATTCCTTATTTTACGAGCTTGATCTAACTGCATCGAAACTAATGACTCCCAAGTGGATCTCTGTGGAAGGAAATTAATATCATGAGCAATGAGCAGATACCAGCTTCCCTGCGAGAACTTCTCGCCGATATCTTCGAGATGGCTCCCGAGCAAATTACTCCAGAACTCAATATGGCAGTGGTTGAAAATTGGGATTCCTTTCGTCATCTACAGGTAATTCTGGCGATTGAAGGAGAGTATGGGGTGCAATTCGATCCGCAGCGAATCCCCGACCTTTCCAGCGTGGCTCTGCTGCTGGAGGAGTTGCAGAAGAAGGGAGCAGCGCTTTGACGCCTGATCTGCCTGCTGGTCTGGATTTCAAGCTGCTACATGTCGGGGTCGCTGTTCCCTCTCTGGATCCGACGACCGAGATGCTCTCCAGCTTGTTTGGATATAAAGTCGTGTCAGGACCGTTTGATGATCCTATTCAAAAGGTGAAAGTAAACTTTTTAGCTAAGTCGGAAAAGGATGTAGCGGAGATAGAGCTAATTGCTCCGCTCAGTGAGGATTCCCCGATTCAATCGATGCTGGCGAAGAGCGGCGGAGGAGCTTACCACTTCTGCTTTGAGACGAGTAATCTGGATAGCGCGTTGGATCACGCAAAAAAGAATGGCTGTATTGTTGTCTCTGCGCCGGTTCCGGCCGTGGCTTTTCAGGGACGAAGAATTGCATGGATTTATACCCGCTCGCGACAATTGTTCGAGCTGGTAGAGTCAAAAGCCGCTGAATAATATTGGTGAGCGAAAATGTCTTTGCGCGTTGAATCCATCTCGAAGGTGCAGGAGCGGAATCCGCAGCGAAGGCTCTACCTTCTCTACCATGAACTGCGCGCGAGCCAGAGCCAGTATTCGTACGTGACTGAGACTCAACTCTTCGAGAGGCATCTGGATTTATTCTCCCAGTTGCGCAAGGCGGATAGTTCTAAAATCTGTCCTGAACTGACCTTTGATGACGGACATATCTCCAACTACGAACTAGCCGCACCCATCCTGCAATCGCGAGAGATGGCCGCACAGTTTTTTATTACGGTAGGTTGGACGGGAACGAAGCCTGGTTACATGGGATGGACGGAGTTGCGAGCCTTGCAGCAGGCCGGGTTTTCTATCGGAGCGCATGGATGGACGCATACTCTGCTGACCCACTGTAGCGACGACGAGTTACAGGTTGAGCTAGGGAAGGCGCGACTTACTTTAGAAGATAAGCTGGGAATATCCATCACAATAATGTCGCTACCGGGTGGCCGATATAATCGCCGCGTTCTTGCTGCCTGTGCGCAGGCTGGTTATACGCAGATTTATACCTCTGCGCCAAAGACTGAATCGCTTCCGCTTGGCACGATGGTTGGCCGAATGAATATTCTGGGCAATATGCAACCAGAGTGGCTGGCAAAATTATTTCAACCGGATAGTTCTGTTTTGGATAGTTTAGGCCGCAAGTATCGGATGAAAGAGGCTGCCAAATCTCTGCTCGGAGACCGGATTTACGAAAAACTATGGGCATTGGCTAATCGTAAGGAACCTGAGGCCGATGGGGTCGAGGGAGGTGAAGAATGAAGGTACTTCACATCATCAGCAGCAGCGGAATGTATGGAGCGGAGGCTGTCATTCTGAATCTGGCGCGCTCGCTACAAGGTGGGCCGCATCGCTTCGCGTTGGGTGCCTTCTCTAACTCCTCGAATCCGAATCTACAGCTTCATGAAAATGCTTTGAAGGAAGGCTTCGAGTCTCATCTGATCGACTGCAAGGGACAGATGGATCCCGCTGCGGTTGCTCGCATTCGGGAGTTAGTTGCCAGCACTGCGGCGGATGTTGTCCACGCGCATGGTTATAAGTCGGATATATATGTTTATCTGGCGCTACGCGGGCTGGGTGTGCCGTTGGTTTCAACCTGTCACACATGGTATGACACCGATTGGATCGTCTCAATGTATGGTCGTCTGGATCGGTTTGTACTGCGAAAATATTCGCAGGTTGTGGCTGTCTCCGATGAGGTGAAACAGAGATTATTGAAGGCTGGCGTACATGCAGAGAAGATTCGCATCGTTCGCAATGGAATTGATCTACGCCCCTTTGCTGGAGCGCTTCGTCCAGCGGAAAAGCAAGAACTAATTGTTGGATTGGTTGGGCGTTTGGCCTGGGAGAAGGGCGTCGATATTTTTCTTCGGACAGCGGCTCGCGTTCTAGGGGAAGCTCCAGAGACAAGATTTGTTGTCGTTGGCGATGGGCCGGATCGAGAGAAGCTGGAGCAATTAATCGATGAGTTGAAGATACGCGAGAGTGTAACAATATTGGGGCAACGGGATGATATGCCTTCGGTCTATGCCTCGCTGGACGTGATGGTCTCGTCGTCGCGGCAGGAGGGGTTGCCGATGGCTATTCTGGAGGGCATGGCGTGCGGGTTGCCGTTGATTGCAACTACAGTGGGGGAAGTTCCTAGCGTAGTTATAGATGGTTGCACGGGCATTCTGGTTCCCGCCGAGAATGTGGAGTTACTTGCTACAAATATTCTTGAATTACTGCGCGATCCCGCACGACGAGCGCAGCTCGGAACGGCGGCCCGGAAACTTATCGAGGAGCAGTATTCTGCTGCGCGGATGACTGCGGATTATTTATGCGTGTATGAAGAGGCGATTGCAGCTTGTCGCGATAACTCGTCCGCCAATTTAGATGGAAGTGCAAAATGAGCGCGCGCGGCCAACGTCCTCGTGTCTTCATGATGGATTTGTGGGCGACGGTGCCTTACTACACGGCCTATCTATCGAAGGCTTTGCACGAGCAGTCGGTCGATCTAACGACTGGTTCGATTACTTATTATCTCGATCCAGCTTGCTTTACTAGCCGAGGAATTAATGTCGATCCGGGGTTGCTGGATATAGTGGGAAAGTTTCGTCTGTCACGCCTGCCACGCAGAGTTCTAAAGTTGCTGGAAGGTATTATTAATCTATCTGCGCTCGCGGTGCGATTTCTTGTCTCTGTGCCAGATATTATTCATGTGCAATATCTGCCGATGCTGAAGACCAGACTTCCTTTGGATCTCTGGTTTGTGCATCTCTGTCGCTGGCGTGGCGCGAAGGTTGTGCTGACGGTTCACGACCTGCTTCCTCACGATACGGGCGAGAGGTACCGTGCGACGTTTGACGCGCTATACCGCAGTGCAGACGCGCTCATCTGCCACTCCGATGCCATTCGCGCAAGGCTTGCCGCAGAGTTCTCGGTACCGGAGGAAAAGATTTCGGTGATTCCGCACGGGCCATTTTTCTATGATCTTCCGGTGGCTGGCTCCGAAGAAATATTGCAGAACTTTGCGATTGATCCGGGCCAGACGATGGTGTTGTGGCAGGGAATCATCTTTCCGTACAAGGGGATTGATCTGTTGCTGCGCGCCTGGCAACAGGTCGAAGCGAAGGTTGAGAAGGTTTGTCTGGTGATTGCCGGTACCGGCGCGCCTGATTTGTTGGAAGAGATTCGCGGGCTGGTTCTGCAACTCGGGTTGAAGCGCGTGAAGATGCACTTCCGCTTCATCTCCAGCGAAGAGCTGGTAACGCTGTATCGTGCAGCGGACGTCGTCGTGTATCCCTACCGCGCGATTACGACCAGCGGTGCGTTGGCGACCGGGCTGGCTCTGGGCAAGGCGATCGTCGCCAGCGATCTTCCGGTCTTTCGCGAACTGCTGACCGACGGGGAGAACGCACTGCTGGTCGCCCCGCTGGACTGCGATGCTCTGGCTGGCGCTCTGATTACGCTGAGTCAGAATGCCGCGTTGCGCGAGCGGCTCGCGGGCAAGGTGCGCGCAATGAACTTTGGCGATCAGTCCTGGATCTCCATTGCGGCGCAGACGATGCACGCATACAACAGCGTCCTGTCTCGGCCCGACTGATTTGTTTTCCGCGTTTGCTGACGAGTCGAGTTGAAACCGATAAACTCTTCTTATGTCTCCAAGTCCGACCACTCCCAGCCTCTTTCCCGCCCCCGCCTCCAAGCCCTCTGCCAAGCCCGCCTCCGGGCCATGGATCTCTGCGCACTGCGACGGTGGGGCGCGTGGCAACCCCGGTCCGGCGGGCTTTGGAGCGTTGGTTCAGGACGCCGATGGAGCGGTACTCGCTGAACTCTCCGAGTTCCTTGGCATCCAGACCAACAACTATGCCGAATACTCCGGCCTGCTGGCCTCGATCGACTACGCACTGACCCACGGACACCGCCGCCTGCGCGTCGTCTCCGACTCCGAGCTAATGGTCAAGCAGATTCAGGGCAAGTATCAGGTGAAGAGTCCGATTCTGCGTCCGCTCTACGACCAGGCCAAGAAGAAGATCGCGCAACTGGACGGCTTCGAGATCACCCACGCCCTGCGCCACAAGAACAAGGACGCCGACCGTCTGGCCAATCAGGCCATGGATCGCGGCATGCGGCGCGGTATGTAGGCGACTGCGCATGGCGCGGGCATGGGAATTGTCACCGGGAACACCATCATCGTGGTGCCGCTCAAAGACAATAAAGAGGAGGTAAGATGAAGGCGACCTGTCCAACATCGCCTATAGCCGCTCCCTCTTTCCCTGAAGCCGGCAGCGGAGCCTGCTTGTGGCTGGCCCGCCACCACGACAATGTCGAGCGGTAGAGCGATTGAGAATATACAATCGCAATGCCCCATCGGTCGAGTCAGTCGCGCGAAGCTAATCGCACGACGATCAGGCGTGTCTCGTAGGGCTTTAGATCGAGCTTGACGATAAATGCGCCCTTGTCCTGCGTTGCGGGGACAGGGACGACCCTACCGGTTGCGGGATCCCACGACTCCACGACAGGCGGATGGTAATTGTTGCCCAGATTCTCTGGGCCTGAGCCGCCGAGGATAGCGCAATCGCTGATGAAAGGGGCATGGTTGAGCCTTACCGTGTGAGAGCCGCTCGTCGCTCCTTCGTTAAAGAAGAGGTAGACGTCGGCGTCTTTGAGTTGGCGCGTCATCACCTTGAGTTCTGGGTCGCGCGTATCGAGGCTTACTGAACGGTAGTCTACGGTCTTACCCAGTGCAGCCTCAATCGCGGCGGGAACGATCAGCGGCGTGAGGGCGGAGGCTGGCGGCTGGTCAGGCGGCGTTGGCGTTGGAGGAAGCTGGGCCGATGTTTCCACTGTGGCAAAGGTAAAGTCGGCGGGTGTCGCCGCGCGAGCGTCGAGAATCGTCTTGCCCGAGATGATCGACGGCGTGCGTCCGAGGAAGAGAACTTTATTGCCACAACGGGCGAAGCCGCGCAGCCGATTGAGCTCGGTCTGGGTGAGTACTGCGACTGAGGGCAGAATGATCGTGTGGTACTGATTGCCGCTCATGGTCGCGAGTGTACCCTGCCCGGCGACGAGGTCTTCGGCCAGCGCGTCCTGGTTGATGATGTCGAAGTCGATCTGCCGCTCGGAGAGCATTCGCTCGGTGGAGACGAAGGCTGTGTCGCTGGCCGAATCCCCCAGCCACATAGAACTCGACGGCAGGTATAGCGCGACCGATGCGGCAGGCCGCCCCATGCTCATCACATAGGTCAGGCGGCGCGCGTAGTCCATCAGCGCGGGCCAGGCCGGGTCGCGCATCAGCGGCGAGGGGCCACCATGGCGCATCGGCGGCAGGGCTGGCATCGAGGCCGCAGCGGCCTGCTCCGGGGTGGGTGCGACTGGAGGCGGGGCCTTCGCCGTCGAGGAGAAGAACATCGTCTCGATGGTGTTGATGCCGCGCACGATCTGCTCATTGAGGATGTAGCGCGCCATGGTCACGTCGGGGGCGGGGCGATAGGCGGCAAAGCTCTCGGTAAAGCTGCGTGGATGGCCGTAGACGTGCGCCGCACTCGACGCAAGCCGCGGAAAGTCCGAAACTGTGTCGGTCCATATCTGGTGCCAGATGGCATCGATCCCCGGCTCCTCGATGTACTTCATATCGCGCAGGAAGTCGCCCTCCGAGTGGGTCAGCTCCATCTCCATCTCTTCGTGGTTCAGGTGGACCTGATACTCCACGCCATGGTCGGCGGCCCACAGAGCCAGTGGCTTGAAGAAGCCGTCGCGAAACATCTGCGAGAAGATGTCGTAGTAATCGGCCTTGGCGCGCCGCTCGGTCTCGGTGAGTTGCACTGGCGGCGGCGTTGCTCCCGATCTATCCCTTCCATTGCGTTCGGCGGCCAGAATCGCGGCGACATAGGGCCGAACGTCGTAGCCCTTCTCCTGCTGGAAGCGGTCGAAGAAGGCGGGAGTCCAAGGCAGTCCGGCGATGGAGTAATCCGGCTCGTCGCCACGAAAGCCGAGGATCGTCTTGCCGAACTCCTCCGGCATGGTGTCGAAGTACTGCTGGTGGGTGAAGGCGATGTAGGCCGCCGTCGCCGCCGGGTTGATGTAGTCCTCAAGCGACTGGGAAAAGTCTTTCAGCCCCGTAGGATTGGTGTCGCTGCGCGTGGGCGAGGTGCGGAAGACGTGCTCGACGACCAGCACCGTCCACTCGCCGCTAGCCGGAGCTGTCCACGCGATCTTGCCATCGGCGATGGGCACAACCATGCGCTCTCCGCTAGTGCCGAGGGCGACGGCAGCGACGGCGTTCGCGCTGATGGGCTGGCTCAGGGTTTCGCCGGGCTTGACTGGGATGCGTTGCGCGAGGGTGAGCGCCTGCATGCGTAGATCGGGCTTGTCACTGGAGAACCTGCCGCCCGAGAATCCGCTGGGATAGCCCGCGTCGTCGACGATCCAGACGCGCATATCGCGCTTCTCTGCCTCGGCAACAAACTCTTTGAAAAACGCGAAGTACTCCGGCGAGAGGTAGGCCTGCTTCATGCCATGGCCCGCCTGCACGGTGACGGTGTGGAAGCCGAGGCTCTTCATCGTGTCGAGATCGCGCGCCACGCTCTCAACCGTCACCGGCCCGTTGAGTCCGTAGTAAGGCTCGGGTCCGTACTCGGCGGGAGGAGCAACCCAAACGCTGGCGACCTCGGCCGCCGTCGGCATCTGGATCTTCTGCCAAGAATGCTGCGCGACGGTCGTCTGTGCAAGGCAGGGTGCAACGAACAGGGCAAGAGCGGAGGCAGCGATTCGGGCTGCGAAGTGTGAGTTCCTCATGGTGGGCCTATTTTCATGAAGGCAGATCCAACAGCACAATACTGCATCGAATCCTGGTTCTAGTCGATCGAGATCTTGCGCAGCAGCTTGAAGTCGGAGAGCATCTTGCCTGTGCCCAGCACGACCGAGGCCAGTGGGTCGTCGGCGATTGAGACTGGCAGGCCTGTCTCCTCGCGGATGCGCTTGTCGAGGTTCTTGATCAGCGCTCCTCCTCCGGTCAGCACAATGCCGCGGTCGGAGATGTCGGCGGAGAGCTCCGGCGGGGTGCGTTCGAGCGCGACGCGGATACCGTTGATGATCGTCGCCACGCATTCGGCGAGAGCTTCGCGGATCTCCGAATCGTCAATGGTGATGGTCTTGGGCACACCCTCAATGAGGTTGCGTCCGGTAATGGTCTTGGAGAGCGGCTTATCCAGCGGGAAGGCGGAGCCAAGCTCCATCTTGATCTGCTCCGCCGTACGCTCGCCGATCAGGAGGTTGTACTTCCTCTTGATGTAGGTGATGACCGCCTCGTCCATCTGATTGCCGGCCATACGCACGGACTTGGAATAAACGATTCCGGCAAGCGAGATGACGGCGATGTCGGTGGTTCCGCCGCCGATGTCGACGACCATGTTTCCACCGGCTTCGGTGATGGGCAGGCCAGCTCCGATGGCCGCCACCATCGCCTGCTCGACGAGGTGAACTTCCGAGGCCTTGGCGCGATAGGCGGAGTCCATGACGGCGCGCTTTTCTACCTGCGTAATCTCCGACGGCACGCCGATCACGATGCGCGGATGCACCATGCGCTTGCGATTGTTATGCGCCTTCATGATGAAGTAGTTCAGCATCTTCTCGGTCTGCTTGAAGTCGGCGATGACGCCGTCCTTCATCGGCTTGATGGCGACGATATTGCCGGGGGTACGGCCAAGCATCTCCTTGGCCTCTTTGCCGACCGCCTCGACCTCGCCGGTCAGGGTGTTGACCGCGATGATGGAGGGTTCGTTGACGATGATTCCCTTGCCATGTGCGAAGACGAGCGTATTGGCTGTCCCCAGATCAATGGCTAGATCGTTAGAGAAGAGGCTGAACAACGAGCGCATATTGTGGATACGCGAGTAGCGCATTTGGTAACCATTCGAGGACATTGGCAAATCTTTCCCGGGCATTGAAGTCAACTCTTATTGTACGGCTTGGCGCAGAGCTATGCCCGGAATGGAAATATTCGGTCGATTCATTCTGCTTCCTGCTTTTTCTGGAATTGTGCAAAAAGCTGACATTCTAAAAGACTCTTTGGTAGGGTAAACGGTATGATCATTGGCGTCCCAAGGGAAGTGAAGGATCACGAGAGCCGCGTCGGGGTTACTCCGGCGGGGGTTCACTCGCTGGTCGCGGCAGGCCATACCGTGCTGGTGGAGCACAACGCGGGAGAACTCTCCGCCCTGCCCGACGACGAGTATCAGGCCGCCGGGGCCGAGATCGTCGGCTCGGCGCAGGAGCTTTGGCGGCTGGCCGAGATCGTCGTCAAGGTCAAGGAGCCTATCGAGAGCGAGTTTCGCCACTTTCGACCGGGTCTCGTCCTCTTCACTTATCTGCATCTGGCCCCGGCGCGCGCTCTGACCGATGCGTTGCTGGCCAGTCATGTAACAGCCATCGCCTACGAGACCGTTCGCGACCGCAGTGGCGCGCTTCCCCTGCTTACGCCGATGAGCGAGGTCGCCGGACGCATGAGCGTGCAGGTTGGCGCGGTTTGTCTGGAGAAGTCGCGCGGAGGTCGAGGCGTCCTGCTCGGCGGCGTTCCCGGAGTCCTTCCCGGCAACGTGGTTGTGCTGGGCGGAGGCATCGTCGGCACCAACGCCGCGAGGATCGCTCTGGGCATCGGCGCAAACGTTACGCTGGTGGACCTGAACCTGAACCGTCTGCGCGAGCTGGACGACCTCTTCGCCGGTCGCCTGTACACTCTGGCCTCGAACCCCTACAACATTGAGCGAGCCGTGCGCTCGGCGGATCTGGTCATCGGCAGCGTCCTGATTCCCGGAGCCGCCGCGCCCAAGCTGGTCACGCGAGCCATGGTGGCCAAGATGAAGCAGGGCGCAGTCATCGTAGATGTGGCCATCGATCAGGGCGGATGCGTCGAGACGGCTCACCCCACCACGCACTCCGACCCGTCGTATGTGGTCGATGGAGTCGTCCACTACTGCGTCACCAACATGCCGGCTGCCGTGCCCAGCACCTCGACGCAGGCGCTGACCAACGCGACCTTCCCGTATCTGCTGAAGCTGGCGAACCTAGGCGCAAGCGAGGCGATTCGCGCCGACGCAGGCCTTGCTGCGGGAGTCAACGCCTACGCCGGAACGCTTACCTGCCAGCCTGTAGCTGAATCCCAGAAACGCGAAAGCCAGCCCATCGCCACCCTGCTATCGCTCTAGTGCTCCGTCTCTAAAATTCCCGGCAGAATAGGTCGGGCCTTCAGCCCTCAGTCTTTGTGCTGTACGTAACCCTAGGCCGTATCGACATATACACGTTGCTTTGTGACGCTGCTGTTGCCTCTCTTTTGTTTGTCATTCCGCAGCGCAGCGGAGGAATCTGCTTTATGGCTCGTGCAACGACGGCATCCTCATTATGGGAGCGGCTCTAATTCATAAAATCGACGGGACGATGAAGTGGAACAGCCTGTGCGGGGATATTAATTGC
>JARLFY010000081.1 GCA_031296325.1 Acidobacteriaceae bacterium
CGCATTAAACGAAGGAGACGCAAGACAGATAATCTCTGTCTTGCGTCTCCTTATCTCCAACCAAGCGATCAGGGAGCCGAGTTCAGCAACTCTTCAAACACGGCAAACATCAGTCGCACTAAACGGCGCTTTCCCCCCGCTCCTGAGTGCGAACTCGTATCGCGTCTTCGAGCGTGCAGACAAAGATCTTTCCGTCGCCGATCTGCGAGGTTTGGTTGACTTCGATAATGGCCTTCACAACCTTATCCACATCAAAGTCATGAACCATGATCGACACGAGCCGCTTGGGGACATACTTCATCCCGCCTGCGTTGCCTGCAAGCAGTTCGGGGCTTAACTCCGCCCTGACCTCGCTTGCAATTCCACGCTGCGCTCCGCGTCCAAGAACCGCCGTCGCAGTCATGCTGTTAAAGCCAAGCTGTTCCAGCGCATTCCGTGTCGGCCCAACCTTCTTGGGTCGAATGATGGCGATGATTTCCTTCATGCGATCCCCCTAGAGTCCCTTGGTGCCGGTACGAACGGTGTATGCTTCCTCGACGGACGTGATGAAGACCTTGCCATCGCCGAAATTCCCCGTGTAGGCCTTGTCCTGGATGGTCTTGAGAACGACATCGACATCCTTGTCCTCGACAACCATCAGGATCATCGTCTTGGGCAGCTCATCATAGTGAATGGTGCCGACCGTGATGCCCTTCTGTTTGCCGCGACCAAATACGTTGACCTTTGTCATGGAGACAAATCCGGCGTCCGCTAGACCTTCCGCAACATCCTCGGCTGTATCCGGGCGCAATATCGCTCTAATCATCTTCATATCGTTTTTTCCTCTTCATTCAGGTTTGGTAGAGCCATTTTTTGAAACAGCACATATTGATTGCAGAAGGCGAGCAGCTAAAGAATTGCCTCAGAACACGAACCTGTTTGAATCAGCTCTGTGGCAGCTTCCAATCCATAACGACCCGGCACATCGTTTGCACACAATTGTGCACTGCAAGACGCATGCCAAAGTTCGCCTATTGAAACACACCCCGCTCTGAATCGGCCACGGAGATATGAAAACAGGCTGCTAACATCATTTATTTATTCAAGTTAGAGTGCAGAAAAAAAGAGGGCTCAAGAGTAGTTTTTTTTGCAGAATACATAACAAGATCCAAATTCGCAGAAGAACCTTTAGTCCCGATGTACTGTCAGGTACATTCGATCAAAAAAAATACAGGAATGTACACTTCCGGTTCTGATCGAATGCTGCGAGAGCGAACATATGCATTTACGCAAAGCATCCAGCACGGTACGAATTACCTACTTGGCTACGCCATAGCTACAGGTATCGAGTCCTTTGGCCTGCATGGTGATCTCCAGCTTATGTTTCGCCAGCAGCGACGATTCGAGGTTGACCGGAATATTAGCCGGACAGAGTCCTTCAACACGCACCACTACGCGGTAGAGTCCCTTGTCGATCTTGCCAAAGCGGAACTCGCCGCTGCGGTCGCTCAACACCGTCGCAATCAGCGCATGGCCGTCCTCGGCGAAGAGTGAGATCGAAGCGCGCGGGATCCCTGTTCCTCCCAGATCACGCACACGTCCGGCCAACTCGCGCATCTTCAACGGCGCAGGCGTGTTCGTATTTTCGTCCACATAGGCGCTCGCAGCCTGCGGCTGAGTCGCCGAGGCCGGGGCGGGCGCATGAGTTCCCTGTCCCAAACCCATCGTTGCCGCACTCAATACTCCAATCAGTCCGATTCCCACCATCAGCATTTTCATGATCGTTGTCCCCTGCAAAGTCTACCGTACCCGCGTCTCTGTCGTGCATACTTTCGCTAATCACGAATCCTCTGCGCTACGATGGAAGACATTCCTCTGGAGGCTCCGTGATTCTGACGCATCTCGACTGGCTGGTGATTGCCCTCTACTTCGCCGTCAATCTGGCCATCGGCTTCTTCTACATGCATCGCGCCTCGGGCAACATCGGCGAGTTCTTCCTCTCGGGCCGCTCTGTGACGTGGTGGCTGGCCGGAACCTCGATGGTCGCCACCACCTTTGGCGCGGACACACCGCTGGTCGTCACCGGACTGATCTACGCGCAGGGAATCGCGGGCAACTGGCTCTGGTGGTCGTTCCTGCTCAGCGGAATGCTGACCGTATTCTTCTTCGCCCCGCTCTGGCGTCGCGCCAAGGTTCTGACCGACATGGAGTTCGCCGAACTGCGCTACTCCGGTCGCCCTGCTACCTTCCTGCGCGGCTTCCGCGCCGTCTACCTCGCCTTGCCGGTCAACACCATCATCATGGGATGGGTGAATCTGGCCATGTGCAAGATCCTCGCCCTCACCCTCGGACTGACATCGACGCGCCAGCAACTCACCGGAGTCTTCTGCTGTCTCGCGCTGACGTTGGCGTATAACGCCGTCTCCGGCATGTGGGCTGTTCTTTGGACCGACTTCCTGCAATTCATTCTGAAGATGAGCATGGTCTGCCTGCTCGCCTACTTTGCGGTTCACGCCATCGGCGGCATAAGTCAGCTTTCCGCTCAGGTTCACGCCTACGACGCAGCCCACGCCGTCAACGGCCACGCGCGCGATACGCTTGCGTTCATCCCTTCGACCGCCTCCCCATTCTTCCTCAGCTTTCTCGTGCTTCTCAGCCTGAACTGGTGGGCAAGCTGGTATCCCGGAGCCGAACCGGGCGGCGGCGGCTACATCGCCCAGCGCATCTTCTCCGCCAAGAACGAGAAGCACTCGCTCGGCGCAACGCTCTGGTTCAACATTGCGCACTACGCCCTGCGCCCCTGGCCGTGGATCCTGACCGCGCTGGTTGCTATGGTTCTGCTGCCCAACCCCACTGCCGCGCAAGGCGGCATGGAGGGAGCCTACGTCTGGGTGATGGTCCACTACCTCCCGCCCAGCCTGCGCGGACTGATGCTGGCTGGCTTTGCAGCGGCCTACATGTCGACCATCGGCACGCACCTGAACCTTGGCGCTTCGTACATGGTCAACGACCTCTACAAGCGCTTCTTTGCGCCCCACAAGAGCGAGCATCACTACGTCGCCGCCTCGCGCATCGCCACGATTCTGGTCGCCGTTCTCTCGGCCTGCGCGACGGGCTACATGCTTACCCACGGAGCCTCCATCGCAACGGCGTGGAAGTTTTTGCTGGCCCTCGGTGCGGGCGCGGGACTGGTCTTCATCCTGCGCTGGTACTGGTGGCGCATCAATGCGTGGAGCGAGATTGCCGCCATGACCGCCGCCGCCACCATCTCGCTGACGCTGGAGAGCCGCTTCGGCCTTCCCGTCGTCGGCGCGCTGCACCGGCTCGACCCCGCGCTGGCTCTCGCCCCGCTCAATCAGGACGACCCACACGCCTTCGCATGGCTCATGCTGACGACGACCGCACTCACCACCGCCACATGGCTAGCCGTAACCCTCCTCACCCAACCCGAGTCCGAGACCACCCTGCAAGCCTTCTACGACCGCGTCCGTCCGGCGGCCTTCGGCTGGTCCCGCTTCGCCGCAGCGCGCGAACAGGGAGACTCCACGCTGGCCTACAACTTCTTCCACTGGGTTCTCGGCTTCACGCTGGTCTATGCCATGCTCTTCGGCGTCGGCGACCTGATCTTCGGCCGCCTCCCTCACGGAGCCGCCCTGCTTACCCTCAGCGCGACCTGCCTCGCCATCCTCTTCTACAGCCTCAACCGCCGAGGCTGGTCTGTCTGGAGATAAGTCCTTCGCTACTGGAGGTTACTCCTCGTGCCGATGGGCGGTTAGTTGATAGTAGAGCGCGGGGGTCACGATCAGACTGAGGCCGACCGAGATAATCAGTCCGCCGATGACGGCAATGGCCAACGGCTGTAGCATCTGCGATCCTGAGCCGAGCGCGAAGGCCAGCGGAAGCATACCGCACATCGCCGCCGTAGCCGTCATCACAATGGGGCGAAGCCGTCGTTGCGCGGCCTCCAGCATCGCTTCAAGCGGACTGGCTCCGGCGCGGCGGGCGCGTTCGTCGGCGTCCAGCAGCAGAATGCCGTTCTTGGCCACAATGCCGATGACCATAATCAGCCCCATGAAGCTCGACACATTGAAGCCCGTCCCGGTGATGAGCAGCGCAAACAGGACGCCTGCAATCGACAGCACGGAACTGGTCAGAATGGCGAAGGGAGCGGAGAAGTTGCGGAACTCCACCAGCAGAACGCCGAAGACCAGAGCCAGTGCCAGCAGCAGAACCCGCGCCAGATCGGCGAAGGACTTCTGCTGCTCCGCGTAGGTTCCGCCGTACTCTACCCGTACGCTGGCCGGCAGATTCAGATTGCGCACAGCGGCCTGCACCTTGCTCATGGTGCCGCCCAGATCCGAGCCTTCCAGTCGCCCGCTGACCAGAACCACGTTCTTCAAGTTCTCGCGGTGAATCTCATTCTGCGGCGGCAGTTCGACCACCGTGGCCAGCGAGCCAAGCGTCGCCGTGTGTCCACTGGCGGAGTTGAAAACCGTGTTCTCGATGGCCGCAAGCGAGGCGCGGTGCGAGTCGTCCATGCGCACGCGAATGGTGTAAGGACGTCCATCGACGATCATCGGCTGGCTGGCGGGCAGTCCATCCAGCAGCGAGGTCGCATCCTCGGCGACCTCCTGCGGCGTGAAGCCGAGCCGACTGGCGACGACGGGATCGATCTGGAAGGTCGTAGCCGGGCCGCTCAGCGTGTTGTCAATGCCGTTCTGCGTATCGACGATGCCGGGGATCGCGCTGATCGCCGCCTGCACCTTGGGGCCAAGCTGTTGCAGCAGCGCCGTATCGTTGGAGAAGAGCTTGATCTGGATCGGCTCGGGCGAGTTCGACAGATCGCCGATCATGTCTTCCAGAACCTGCGTGTACTCCACGTCGAGCGTTGGCTCTGCGGCGCTGACGCGGGCGCGCACGTCGGCGATTACCTCGTCGATCGAGCGCGAGCGGTTCGACTTCAGGCGCACGGTAATGTCGCCGAAGTTGGCCTCGGTCACCGCCGCCAGCCCGAGTTGCAGCCCGGTGCGGCGCGAGGTAATCGAGACCTCCGGCGTATCGCGCAGAATCTGCTCGACGTGCGCAATCACCCGCTGCGTCTCGGCCAGCGAGCTTCCCGCAGGCATGGTGCAGTCGGCGATAAAGGCTCCCTCGTCCATCTCCGGCAGCAGATTCGTTCCCAGTCCGGCGTAGATAAAGTAACTCGCAACCAGCAGAACGGCAGCAATCGCAGCGATCGTCCAGGTTCTGGCCAGAACCCAGCCCAGAACGCGGCGATGCACGGCCAGAATGCGGCGCAGGATCTGCCCAGCCTCTTTCTGCTCGAGGATCTCCACCTCAGCCTCGACGGACTCTTCCGATACGCCCGAATCTTCCGCCTCTACTTCGCCCTGCACCTTGCCCTCGTGACGCAGCAGGTAGAGCGAGAGAGCCGGAGTAAACGTCAATGCCAGCATCAACGAGGTCAGCAGCGACGCCGTCATCGTGATCGCCAGCGCGCGGAAGAAGGTTCCCGTCACGCCGGAGACGGCGACCAGCGGCAGGAAGACGACCACCGGAGTAATCGTCGAACCGATCAGCGGGCGGGTGATCTCGCCCAGCGCGCGGCGCACCGCCTCCGTGCGCGAACGGCCATCATCGCGATGCACCACGATGTTCTCCACCACGACGATGGCGTCGTCGATCACCAGTCCGATAGCCGCAGCCAGTCCGCCCAGCGTCATCAGGTTGAACGACTGGCCAATCAGCCAGAGAAACAGAATCGTAATCGCAACGGTCACCGGAATGACCAGTCCGGCCACCAGCGCCGAAGACCAGTCGCGCAGGAAGAGAAAAAGGATCAGGCAGGCGAGGAGCAGGCCGATCAGGATTGCGTCGCGCACACTGCTGATCGAGTCATGCACCAGCTCCGACTGATCGTAGAACGGGGTAAGATGGATGCCCGCCGGAAGGCTGTGCGAGAGTTGCGCGATCTCTGCGGCAACGCCCTCGGCCACGCTGACCGTGTTGCTCGTCGGCTGGCGAGCGATGTTGATCAACACCGCTGGCTTTCCGTTTGCATCGACGATGGTATAGACCGGCGTGGTCGCCGGACCCAGCGTGGCAACGTCGGAGATGCGCACCGGCGTTCCGCTGGCCGTGGTCTTGACCACAAGATCGCCCAGCGCGGCCACGTCATGCGCCTGCGCTCCCACCAGCGCCAGAATCAGTTGATGATCCGCCTCATACAGCCCCGGCGAGTCGATGATGTTCGAGGTCTCGACGGCATTGACCAGATCGAGTACCGTCACTCCCGTCGCCTGTAGCTTGGCCGGGTCGGGAACGATGTGGAACTCTGGCTGCTGCCCGCCCTGCACCACCACCGTCGATACGCCCGCAACGCGGTTGATCGGCGGCTTCAGGTCGAAGGTCGCCATCTGCCACAGCGCCGTCTGCGAGACGGTGTTCGGCCCGCGCTCGTCCGCCGTCAGCGCGTAGCCAAGAATGGGGAAGGTCGCAAAGGTCAGGCGATTGGTGGTGATCTTCGCCGACGCGGGAAGCTCGGCCTGCACCTTGGCCAGCGCGGCGTCGGTCAGTTGCAGGGTGCGGAACATGTCCACGCCCCAGTCAAAGAAGAGGCTCACCTCAGCCGATCCGCGACTGGTCGTACTGCGCACGGTCACCAGCCCGGGGACGCTGTTGACCGCGTCTTCGATGGGCTTGGTGATCGTCACCTGCATCTGCTCAACCGGCATCACGCCGTTGTCCACGCCAATCACCACGCGGGGAAAGTTCGTGTCTGGAAAGACGGCGAGCGGAACCTGAAACGAGGCGTACACGCCAGCCATCGTCAGCAAAATCAGAAAGAAGAAGATCGGCTTGGCCATCGGAACCAGCCAGAAGCTCTTCGCCTTGGAATGCTCTTGGGAGGCAAGGCTCACGGCTTCTCTCCCGACTTATCGTCTTCGTCTTTTTTCGCTCCAGCCGCTTCGATGGTGACCTTGGTTCCCTCGTCAAGCCCGTAGCCGCCGGATGTAATCACCGTGTCTCCCGGCTTGAGTCCGTCGAGAATCTGCGTACTCTCGTTGTTCGCAATGCCAACCGTAACGCTGCGTCGCTTCGCCGTTCCGTCCGCATCGACGACCATGACGACCTTGCCCGCGCCCTCGGTCGAACGCTGCACCGCCTCGGTCGGAATCAGCAACGCATGCTGAACGGTGCGTCCCTGAATCGTGGCGTGGGCGGCGGTTCCCGGCATCAACCTGCCCTTGGCGTTGTCCACCTTCAGCCACACCTCGACCGTCGTGCTTCCCGGATCGAGCGCAGGGCTAATCAGCGAGACCGTCGCGGGAACCGGCCCGTCAACGCCGACAATCGTGAGCGTCGCCTTCGCCCCGAGAGCGAGTTGCTGCACCTGCGCCTGCGCAAGGTGGATCTTGGCGATTAGCGACGAGGTATCCATCACGGTGACGACCGCCGTCCCCGCAGCCGCCGTCTCTCCCACAAAGAGCGGGCGATCCGTAACCACGCCGCGAATCGGCGAGCGCAGCCGGGTGTAACTCAACTCCGCCTGCGCGCCCAACAGCTTGCCCTGCGCCGATTGCAGATTGCCCCTGGCCGAGTCGATCGCCGCCGCGTGGCCCGCCTTCTTCATCGCCTCGTAGTGCTGGCTGGCGATCTCGTAGGCCGCCTGCGCCTGCAACTGCGCAGCCTTGGCCGTGTCCACGTCGCGCCCCGGAATCGCTCCCTGCGCGAAGAGTTGCTGCCGCGCTGCCGTGATCGACTTGTCCAGATCGAGCGTCGCCTTGGCCTGCTGTAGATCCAACCGCGCCCGGGTCTCGTCCTCTGGAATCGCCGACTCGGTCGCAGCGGTATACGAGGCCTTGGCCGCCGTGAACGTGCCCTGATTGTCCAGCGTAGCCGCCGCAAGATCCTGATCCTCCAGCGTGGCCACAAGCTGACCCGCCGCAACGTGCGAGCCGCGCTGCACCAGCAACGCCTTAATCGGCGCCGTGATCTTGGCCTGTATCGCCGCCTGCGCCACCGGAGCCAGCGTTGCGTCGGCCTCAATCTGCTCGGTGATCGCGCCCGTCTCTGGATGCTCGGCCTGTACCGCGACGGCGGGTTTGGCGGCCTCGGCCGCATCGTCATGCTTCTTGCATCCCTGCGGCAAAACCAGCAGCGACAAAGCAAGCGCAAGCAGCAGCCGTGAGCCGTTGCAGTGCAACCGTTCGACAGTACGGAGCGAGGGGGGGATTGTAGCGATATTCATTTAGATCGCACCTGTCAGAATCTGAAGATTGGCCAGCGCAAGCTGGTAGCGAACCACGCCGTCGCTGTGAGCTAGTTCGGACTGAGCCAGAGTATTCTGCGCGTCCACCACATCGAGGACGCTGGCCTCGCCCGCCGTGTAGCGCATCCGGGTCAGTCGCAGACTCTCGCGCGCCGTGTCCACGCTGAGTTGCAACGAAGCAAGCTGCGAACTGGCCAGCGCAGACTCGTTGTAGAACTCCTCAAGCTGCGCAACCAGCGTGCGTTGCGCCGAACTCAACGCCGTCTTCGCAACCTCGCGCTGCGTGCGAGCCTGACGAATCCTGTTCTCCGTCGCGAACCAGTCGAAGACGGGAATATCCAGCGTCGCCGTTGCACCGTAGCCCAGATTGCGCGGTGCGTCGTCGAAGTGGCTGGCCAGCGCAGACTGCGAGGCGCGTCCGTTGACCGCAAACTGCGGCGCGTCGATGCCGTACAGATAGCTGAGCGAGAGCGACGGAAGATAGCCGCTGCGCGCCGCCGTCACGTCCAGAGCGCGCTCGTGCAGCGTCTCCAGAGCACTTCGTAGCTCCGGGTTGCTGGTCTTCGCCGCACTCTCGAAGGCTGCGCGCTCTTCCAGCGGCTTGGCCTCGGGCAGCGCAAGCGAGTAAGGCGAGCGCGGATCGGCAAACAGCAGTACGCCCAGATCGAGCCGCGCCTTCTCCGCCTGTAGTTTAGCGTCGTTCCAATCGCGCTCGCGTTGCTGCTCGCTCAACTGCGCCTTCAGAACGTCAGAGTGCGCGGCCTCGCGGGCGACCTCGCGCTGCTTCGTCTGCGCCACAAAGTCTTTGGCCTCATCCAGCGCGCGCTGCTCCACGGCAACCTTCTCCTGCGCCGTCGTCGACGCATAGAACAGCCCCACGACCACCGCCGTCAACCCGCGCCGAGCGATCTCCATCTCCGCCGAAGCAATCGCAGCAGCAGCCGAAGCGTGTGCCACCGCGTTCCACTGACCAAAGCCCATCGTCTCCGTCACCACGCCCTGACTGATGTACTCATGCACGGCGTTGCTCGCAATAAAGCTCTGCTGACCCGGCGTCTGCGCGTTGGCCGCCAGCGCAGACGCACTCGGCGCATGCGCATAGCGAGCGCCTTCGGTGTAGAGAAACTGGTTGTGATAGACCACTTGCGGCAGCAACCCAGCCCGCGCTATCGAGCGATCAAGCTGCGCATTGCGACTGGCCGCCACCACAGCGCGAAAGCCAGGCTCATTGGCGCGAGCTAGATCCAATGCCTGATCCAACGTAACGACAGTTCCAGAAGCAGTCTGCGGCGATGCAGAAGCCGCAACAGGAAGCGCCGGAGCCATCGGAAGAGCCGGGACAGCCGGAGTGGGAGAATCGGGAAGAGAACCGGGCGTCTGCGTCACAGTTGGCGAGACAGCAGCCGTCCGCGCGTTCTGCGCCACAGTCGTTCCGGCGACAAACAGTGCAGCGCCGCTGAGGAGACAAAAGATTGAAAGGGACTGCGTGAGTCTCATAGGCCTGGCTCCCATCCTACGAGAAACCCCTGCATTTACGCTACATTTTGATTGCGACAAGGTTACACGCGTCGTGATATTGCATTTCTCCCAATAAAAACCGAGCCTTTGCGCCAACCGCAATACGCCCCCGCGTCAGAACCATGTCTTCGCCTTGTACCGGGCATACTCCTCGCCGAAGGCCTCGGACAACACACGCGCTTCCTTCCGTGCGCGAAACACCTGCACCGGAATCATCGCGACCGCCAACGCCAGAAACTCCCATCGCCCCAGAACCATCGCCATCCCCACGATGAAGAACTCCGCAAACAGATAGATCGGGTTGCGAATCCGCGAATAAAGCCCCGTCGTCACCAACTTCCTCGCCTTGGCCTGCACCGAGAACGACGCGCCCAACTGCGCTCGCGCCACAACGACCAGCGTCAGTGCCACAACCGCAATCGCCGCGCCAGCAATCTTCACCCCATCCCAAGCCACGCTCGACGCGTGCAGGCAAGCCCACACCACGCCCACAAACATGATCGCCAACGTAACCAGATTTAGCCGCATCGTCTCAGTCCTCTTCCTTCGCCGCAACTCCCGGAGCCCAAGTCCAGCCCTCCACCTTATACTCTGGATCGAGCGGCATCGCCAGCGTAGAAAACTCCGCTCGCCGCGCCGCCATTACCATGCAACTGACCAGCGCGTCGAAGGCGTCCTCACTCTCCCGCGCCTGCGCCATCACCCCACGCGACAGCGCAGCATACGCCGCATCCTCCCTGCACTTGGCGCGCAAATACTCCGCCCGCGCCGCCGCATTTGACTTGCGCACCGGCCCGGTATTCAACCGCGTGTACATCTCCACCAGCAACGGGCGATCCTCTTTCAATGCAGGCCGATCGAACGGCCAGACCGCAAAGCCAGCCTCGCGCAGCCGCCGCAGCACTGGCATTCCGCGCAGCGACGCCGTCCCCACGCTTCCCGCACCGCCAATCTGAAAGACGCTCTTCGGCCCGATCCCACGTACTCTCTCAGCTCGCTCCGCCTCGGGAATCAGCGCCGCCAGCTTGCAGTCGATGTCGGTGGCGCGCAGCATCCGGTGCAACCCATCGCCGCAGAACTCCGCCGGCTTGGGATGCTTCCCCCAGAACCGGCGATCCTCGCACCCCGTCGCCAGCCACAGCTCGCCATATCTTCGCTCCACCAACTCCCAGAACGCAGGCCCATCCGCACAGCCCAGTTCCTCGCGCACAAACCAAGCCGGAAAGCTGAAGCAGAAGTCCAGCCCAACCACCATGCGCGGCGTCTCCTGCGCCAGCGCGATCAGCCACTCGCAGACCTCGTCCCGCGTCCGCCCGCCCTCCAGCGCGACTCGCCCGCCGTCCACCTTTCCCGTCGCTGCAGCCGTCCAAACCCCGGCCCAGATCTTCCTCCGCTGCCCCGCCGCGCTGCGATCGCCCGACCAGTCGATCGCGACCACGCGCTCAACAGCCAGGCGAGCCGCCACTACTCCTCCACCTCGAACTCCTCGACCGCAACGCCCCACTCTCGCAGCACCTTGAAGACCGTCCCTGCGGAAAATCCCGCGCGCAGCAGCCGCCCCATCACCCGCGCCGACTCCTGCTTGGCCTTCCCCCCCGACGGCTGCTTCATCCTCTTCCTTGCGCAGTACTGCCTCGCCAGCTCGACCTCATCCACGCCCTCATAGGCCGCGCCAATCGCCGCGCCCACCGTCTCCGCCGAGACGCCCTTGGCCGTCAGATCCTGCTGCACCCGCCTCCGCCCGAACTTCTCGCCCTCCTTGCGCAACCGCGTGTAGTCGGCGGCAAAGCGCACGTCGCTCAAGTAGTTCAACTCCTTCAGACGAGCGACTACCGCGTTCATCGCCTGCTCGCCCTCGTCGCCCGGCATCGCGCGCCGCTGCATCAACCGCCGCAGTTCGCGCTCGGTCCTCATCCGCGAGGCCAGCATCCGCACGGCGTACTCGAACAGCCCCGCCTCGCCCACCGGCTCCCGCTTCTTCGCAACCTTGAATGCCATCTCTCAACCTCTAACGCTCGTCATCATAATGCGCGTCTTCACAATGCTCGTCATTCTGAACAACGTTCGTCATTCTGACTCGCAGAGTCAGAATCTCCGTCGTGGCCCTTGCCTCCCTACTTCGCCTCCGCATACTTCCCGGTCTTGGTCCAGCGATCGCACCAATCCCCCACCGTCTCATACCAAAGCTGCGAGTTCTGCGGCTTCAGCACCCAATGGCTCTCGTCCGGAAAGTAGAGAAACCGCGACGGAACGCCCTGCCGCTGCAACGCCGTAAACAGCTCAAAGCCCTGCGACACATCCAGCCGATAGTCCCTCTGCGAATGAATAATCAGCGTTGGAGTCTTGGCGTTCTCAATCGACCGCAGAGCCGACCACTTCCTAAACGGATCCTGATCCGCAGGCAGCGCAGCGTATCGCCACGGAGTAGCTATGTGCCCATCTTCCCGTGCGTCATCCTGACCTCCCAGTGCGTCATTCTGGCCTCTGGTCAGAATCTCCGTCGTTGTCTTTCCCGCTTTGGCCACCGGATTGTACCCGCCACTGAACCCATCCCAACCCTTCGGAAAGTCCTCCGGCCTGCGGAACTCCCACTCGTTAAACCACATCTCCTCGGTCGTCCCATACGCGCTTACCGGATCGACCATTCCGTCATGGGTCACGATGCACTTGAAGCGGTCGTTGTGGGTCAGAATCCAGTCGGCCATAAACCCGCCATAGCTCGCCCCCAGCGCACACTCCCGCGTCTTGTCGAGGAAGGGATACTTCGCCTCGGCATAGTCCAGCCCCTTCATCAGGTCCTGGTACGCCCGCCCGCCCCAGTCGCCGCTCACCTCATCCACAAACTTCTGCCCATACCCCGTCGACCCGCGCCGGTTGATCCCGACGACCACATACCCATCCGCAGCCAGCAGCTCCCAGTTCCACCGATAGCTCCACGCATCCCCCCACGCCGTCTGCGGCCC
>JARLFY010000082.1 GCA_031296325.1 Acidobacteriaceae bacterium
AAGGCGGAGACTACGCGGTGGAGACCGTGGTCGGCGCAAGCGAGGTGATGGCCTGGGGCGGACAGGTCAAGATCGTACCCATCGTCGAAGGTTTTTCAACCACGCAACTCATCGCCAAGGGCGCGGAGAAGTAGGCCGAGAGAAGACTTAACACCGATTGCATGGATCACTTCGGATAAGGCAAAGACTGTGGAATTACGGCAAAGAGCGCGCCGCTCAGGAGCTTTCCTGAGCGGCGCGCTTTGTTAGTGAGAGAGAAACGTATCTTTGCCAGTAATGTATCGCTTCGTAGCTCGGAAGAAATACGGGGATTCTTCTTCTGCACTTCGTGCAGTGCCAGAATGACAATTCTGCGTTCTCTACAACACTGCATTGTCTACAATTGGCATTCTCTATAACTGCGGTGAAGCCTCTTTTTTTAGAAGAGCAGCTTCAGTCCGAGTTGGATCTGGCGGGCGGTGGCGGCGGAGGTGATGACTCCGGCGGTGGGGCTGAGGGTAGCGACAGTGTTCTGGCTGGCGGTCGTGCCTTGCGTGGGACCAGCGGAGAAGACCGTCTCGGAGGGAGTGAGCAGGTTGGTGTGGTTCAGGACGTTGAAGAACTCGGCGCGGAACTGGGCGCGGAGACCGGCGGTGAGTTGCGTGGTCTTGGCCAGCGAGAGGTCGAGGTCGTTGTAGGCGGGGCCGGTCAGCGAGTCGCGGCTTACGTTGCCAACGTAGCCGGCAGCGGGCGCGGAGAAGGCGTTGGGGTTGAAGTACTGGGCGACGCGCTGCGCGGTGCTTCCGCTGGTGTAGAGCGCGCCGTTGAAGTTAGGGTTGACGTTGGGACGGACCGGGTTGCGCGAGTCGCCGGAGCCGGTTGGGTTATAGCCGAGTTGCGGACTGAAGGGAAAGCCGGACTCCAGCGTGGCGATGGCCGAGAGCGTCCAGCCACTGACGACAGAGTTGGCGAGGGGCTTGGCGTTGGCCAGCAGGAGGTGGTTTTTGCCAAAGGGCAGATCGTAGCTGGCGTTGATCGAGGCCAGGTTGCGGATGTCCGTGGCCGCCGGACCCCAGTCCAGACCGGGGTTGTTGGGGTAGGAGACGAAGGCGGGCGTGTTGGCCGAGACGCTGGTGTTCCACGCCGAACCGTCGTCCAGATTGCGCGCGTAGGTGTAGTTGGCGCGGAGCGTGAAGCCATTGGCCAACTGCCGCTTGAGATCAACCTCAAGGGCGTTGTACGAACTCGATCCCTGCGAGACCCAGCTCGTGGTGTTGGCGAGAGCCGGATTGGCCTTGGTCGTCGTCGGGTAGTAGACGCTCTGGTTGGGCAGGACGACCGATGCTGGCTCGTTGAGATCCTCGGAGAGAATCTGGTGATAGCCGTGCGAACCAACATAGCCCACGGTGAGTGAGGTGTGCGGGGCGATCTGCTGCTCGACACGCAGCGACCAGGCGAAGACGGCAGGCGTCTGAATGTCCGGCTGTACGGTGGAGGGCGAGACGGACGACGCGCCAGAGGTCGGGTTGGTCACCGTGCCGGAGGTTGAGTAGATGGTATTGAACGGAGCGGACTGGTCGAGGCGGTAGTCCAACGAGTCGAGCAAGGCGTGATGCAGTCCAAAGCTGGCGCGCACAACCGTCTTGCCAGTCGAGAAGGGATCGTAGGAGAGGCCGAGACGCGGCTCGGGAAGCAGAATGGCGTGATTGGTGGTGAGGGCGGCGGAGCCGGTGGTGGGTGTGGTGTTAATCACGCCATTGGTGAAACCGTAGACCGGAGCGCGTCCGTGCGAGGCGTTCCATCCGTCGGTGGACTCGGTGCGGATGCCTGCGCGGAGTTCGAGGTTGGGCAGAAGCTTGATGGTGTCCTCGAAGTAGGCATCGACGAAGGTGCTGCGCCAGCCGAGTTCCGTCGTAACCGGAACGTAGGTGAAGGTCTTAATGGTGCCTTGCAGAAAGGTCGTCAGCGAGGCGAAGCTGGCCTGTCCATCCTGATCCTGCGCGAGGTTGTCGTTGGATTCGAGCAGTTGCAGCCAGCCGCCCGCCTCAATCTGCTGGCGACCGCGCGAGTAGTAGATGTGGTCGTCGAAGGTATAAAGGTTGCGCGTGGTGGAGTTGTTGGAGCCGACGTTGACTCCCGCAGTGGTGATGGTCGATGCTCCGTTGGATGCGGTTGAACCGGAGATGACGACCGCTCCGGTGGGCTTGCCGGTGAGGAAGGTCGGCGTGACGGCCTGAATATTAGAGGGGATGGAGCCGAGAAAGTAGAAGCTGGCGCGAGAGAATCCAGCGCGGGCGGTGTTCAACAGGCGCGGGCTGAAGACGTGCTGCTCCTGCACGCTGGCGACCTGCTCGCGCAGGGTCTCCGCCACCAGCGAGTAGGGATCCTGCGTGGGCGTGTGGGCGACGGAATCGTCGATGGTGTAGACGGCGAAGAGCAGGTCATTCGGCGTGAGATTGGCGTCGAAGCGAGCCGTTCCGAAGTCCTCGCGGATGTGCTGTTCCGGCGATGAATACGCCAAAGCGATGCCGGTCTGCGCGCCCGAGCTGGTGAGCAGTTCAGGGCCGTTCTGCACCGGCCAGAGGTTCAGCAGGCCAGCAACGGTGGAGCTGATCGCGATGGGATTCGCAACGCCGGGGACAATGCCGTTGCGGGCGTTGTTGTCTGGAACGTAGGTGACGTCGGTGACGCCGAGGTTCTGGCGATAGCCCTCGTAGTTGGCAAAGAGGAAGAGCTTGTCCTTCTTGATGGGGCCGCCCAGCGAGCCGCCGAAGTTGTTGCGCTGGAAGTTGGGAATGCGCGCCGGGTCGAAGTAGTTGCGCGCGTCGAAGTAGGAGTTGCGCAGAAACTCGTAGGCCGAGCCGTGGATGGCGTTGGTGCCACTGGCGGTGACGATGGAGACTTGCGCGCCCTGCCGCTTGCCGTAGGAGGCCGAATAGGTGTCGGTGATGACGTTGAACTCGCGCACCGCTTCAACGCCGAGCAACTGGCCGGAAGTCCCGCCGGGGGTGACGTTGATCAGCGAGGCCCCGGTGTACTCAACGCCGTTGAGCAGGTAGAGATTGTCCTGCGGGCGGCGCCCGGAGACGGCGAACATGTTGCCGACCGAAGAGTTCGAGGTGCCGACCGAGCCGCTGCGTTGCGCGGTATAGTTCACCGTCGCGGGATTCAGGGTGATGAGTTGGTCGTAGCTGCGTCCGTTCAGCGGAAGTTCCTTGATCTGGTGCGCGTCGATCAGGCCGGCGGTCTGCTGGGTGGAGAGATTGACGACCTCGGGCTGCTCCTCGACGGTGACAACCTGCGCGACGCCGCTGAGCGTCAGCGTCAGATTGACGCTCTGCGCCTGACCAACCGAGAGTGGAATTCCGGTGCGCCGTTGTTGGCTGAATCCGTCGGCGACGGCGGTGACAGTGTAACTGCCCACCGGGATCGACGGCGCTGCATAACGTCCGTCCGCGCCAGACTGGAGATGACGCTCGTTGCCGGTCTCGTCGTTGTGAACCAGAACCGCTGCGTTGGCGATGGCCGCGCCGGTCGAGTCCGTCACTGTGCCGGAGATGGTTCCGCCAACGACCTGCGCCGCAGCGATCTGTAGGCTGAGTGCGAGAAGGATTGCGACGGTGAGGGACAAGGCAGTGCGAATGCTTCGGATCATGCGATTTCTCCTGTGAACATGCGACGATGCGCGTTGATTCGGCGTTGATCTTTTGGGATGGAAGGGGATGTAGTGCGAGGCCCGGAGGGTTGCGCGAGGCGGTTCTGGCTAGGCGAGTGCGCAGCAGCAGAGACAGCAACGGCAGCGACAGGCCGTAGGCATTCGATCGCTCGGAGTCATCATCGTCCTCGGTGTCGTTATCATCGGGCGACTCCGTGGTTGTAGCTCCAATAGACGAGACCGAGAGTGACGAGGGC
Source organism: Acidobacteriaceae bacterium (assembly GCA_031296325.1). Lineage (GTDB taxonomy): Bacteria > Acidobacteriota > Terriglobia > Terriglobales > Acidobacteriaceae > Edaphobacter. Next base: position 3,892 of record JARLFY010000082.1, read on the forward strand.
GATGAAGATCTCGCCCAGAACTCCGACGACCAGAGGACGCCAGCCCTGACCGACCAGATCCTTCAAGTTGGTACGCAGACCGACTCCAGCGAAGGCGGGAAGAAAGGCCCAGCGCGAGAGGTTCGAGAGGCTGTCCAACTGCGGGTGGGTGAAGAAGCCGCCCGTGGCGAGAAACGAGATCGCCAGAAAGCCCAGAATGAACTTGGGAAACTTCTGCCACAGGAAGAGCGCCTTATTTTCCACCACAGCGGCCTTCCCCTGCGAGGCCCAGTAGACCGCATAGCCCAGCACGACGAAGCCGATGAACGAAGAGCGCGCGGTCTTGGCCAGAATCGCCCAGCGGCCCGCCTCCGACCCGAAGAGCGAGCCGGTGACGATGGACTCGGCGGTGTTGTCGACCGCAAGCCCAGCCCACATTCCATAGGCCTGCTGGCTCATGTGCAGCAGGTGTCCGATGGCCGGAAAGGTGAAGAGCGCAATCGCTCCGAGAGAAAGAATTGCGGCGATGGCCGTCGAAGTGTCCTCTTCGTCCGGATCGATGGCTCCCTGCGCGGCCATGATCGCCGTAACGCCGCAGATCGACGAGCCGATGGCGAGCAGGCTGGTCAGCTTCGGAGGCAGGCGAAAGATGCGGCCCAGAAGCGTCATCACCGAGAGCGAAAGAATCAACTCCACGGCGACCAGAGCCAGCGAGAGTCCGCCGATATGCAGCACGTCCTGCAACAGAAAACGCGCGCCAACAAAGACGATTCCCAGCTTCAGCCAGAGTTCGTAGGTGGCGACTCCGGGGCGAAAGATTGTGGCGACGCCGAAGGTGTTCGAGACAAACAGGCCAAGGAGGATGGCCCAGAGAACGTACTCAATGTGGGGAAGAAGCAGGTGGTGTTGCGCGCTGAGGACGGTGGTAATGTGTTCCAGCAACTTGCCCGCAAGGCCGATTCCAAACAGCAGCGCAACGCCAGGAATCGTGGCGATCAGACTCGTCGGCTTAAACTGAGCCTCGGCGGCGATCGACAATGGAATGGTCTGCGTGGACATAGGGAAGGAACGCTTTATTATCGGTTGTTCCGGTAACTACTATGGGCGAGCTATTTTGATGAGCGCGGGAGAGGATTCGACTCACACGCAGAATTGCCAGAAAAAGTAGATTAGAAGCTGATCTGGTGAATGATATTGAAGCGAATGAGCGCGGCCAGAGCAAGGCCAATTCCGACAGCCAATAAGTCCACGTTGAAGGGAAGTTTATGTGCCAGATGCAAGGGACGGGTGCGGGTTGGCTTGAGGTTTGCCATGGTGACTCCTGAGTGATTCCGTTGTGTTGCTGATCGTTTGAGGGGCAAAAGGAAAAGCCCACGTATCGCGCTGTGCGCTGATACGTGGGCTCCTGAATGTCTAAGGCTCGACTTCTAAAGATTGCCTAGATTGGGAATGCACCAGCGCAGCAGCGGCTCTCGCCCATACAACAGGGGCAACAGCTACACATGCAGACGGTGGTGTGCATCAATCTCATTAATCGTGAGACTACCGGATTCGCAACCACACGTCAAGGATTTTCAGATCCAGACCGCAATTTTTAGTGAGGAAGAACAATCGCATTGACTTTGCACGAAAAACAGATGCAACCACGGATCAACGCGGATTAGAACAATTTGGGTAATGGTGTAGACCATAGTCAGGGTAGCAAGAAGCAGATTCCTTCGCTTTGCTACGGAATGACAAAGAGTTGGTATAGAGCAAATCCAAAATATTCTGAATGCAGAACGACTTTTATCCGTGTTCATCCGCGTTGATCCGTGGTCGTTTTTTATCTTTTTTGGAACTGCGGATGCCCACTCGTAAGTACTTTGTTCATAGCCACATACAAATGCCGGATGAGGATCTATCTCCACCGTGAATTCTTCCAGTTTTTTCTCTCTGCCCTTTCGCATCCTGCGACAAACCCGTATCATCAAAATAGTACCCGCCAGTCCGGCGAGTGAACTTCGCTCTGGATCTGGTTGCTTCATGGGTGAATCACCAATAACTGCTCGACAGAATCATGCGGTTCACACAACACGATCTGCTTGTCTGGCATCCGGATCTGCCGTCTTGAAGGAGATACACTTTGCGCTTGTTTGAACGCTCTTGGAACTTCCGGCCGATGCCGGTCTTCGCTCTCACTGGACTGCTTGCCGCCACGCTTGCAACGGGAATCTCTGGATGCAAGAAGGCAGATCCACCCGCTCCAGCCGTACAGGCAATGCCGGTTATGGTGCAACCAACGGCGCTGACTGGAGTTCCCAGCCTGAGCACCTACGTCGCGACGATCAAAAGTCGGCGCTCGACGACTTTGCAGCCGCAGGTTCCGGGAAACCTGACCAGAATTCTGGTCAAATCCGGCGACGTGGTGAAGGCCGGACAGGTGCTCATGCAGATCGATCCGCTGAAGCAGGTGGCAACGGTCGAGTCGCAGCAAGCCACTGAGCAGCAGCAGAAGGCGGTCTACCAGTACAACGAGAGCGACCTGACACGGCAGTCGCAGTTGTACAAGGCGGGAATCATCTCCAAGCAGGCCTACGATCAGGCGACGCAGTCCTTCCAGAACTCGAAGGCTGCGCTGGACGCGGCCAAGGCGCAGACCAGAACGCAGCGCGAAGAGCTTGCGTACTACCAGATTCGCGCTCCGTTTGCGGGCGTCGTCGGAGATATTCCGGTGCACGTCGGCGATTACGTCTCAACCGCAACGTCGCTGACGACGGTGGATGAGAACAAGGATCTGGAGGCATACATCTACCTTCCCAGCGAGCGCGCAGCCGATGTTCACAAGGGTCTGGCGGTGGATCTGCTCGACGTAAGCGGCAACGTGCTGGCGCAGACCAGCCTCGACTTCGTCTCCCCCGAGGTGGACAACGATCTGCAAGGAATTCTGGTCAAGGCTCCGCTTGCGAAGGCTGCCGCGCAGTTGCGCAGCGGCCAGATCGTGAATGCGCGCGTGACCTGGAGCAGTTCGCAGATGCCTACGGTGCCGATCCTCGTCGTGTCGCGCATCGGCGAGCAGAGCTTTGTCTACATCGCTGCGGCAAAGGGTTCGGGCTACATCGCGCATCAGATCTCGGTGAAGCTGGGCGAGCCGGTGGGCAATGTCTACCCAGTGCTGGGCGGGCTGAATCCGGGCGATCGCGTGATTCTATCGGGAGTCCAGTTTCTGCAAGAGGGAATGCCCGTGATTCCGATGACGCCTCCCACGGTTGCCTCTGCGCCGCCTGCGGGAAATTAGAGCATTAGCCAATGGCAAGATCGAGGCGCGGCGAGGAAAATGCGGAGATTCTTCGCTGCGCTCAGAATGACAACTCGTGAAGTTCCATTGCGGAATTGAGTATTTCAACGGGTCCCTGGACCCACGCTGGTAATCGGTTGCAGCAAGTTCTGCGTTTACGCCGAACGGAAAAGGTAGAGTCTCTTGGTTGAATTTTTTATTCGTCGTCCGATCTTCGCGACCGTGTGTGCGCTGCTGATTGTGCTGGCCGGCGCGGTGTGCATGCCCAGCCTTCCGATCTCGCAGTATCCGCAGCTTGCCCCGCCGCAGGTCGTCGTCACCTGCAACTACGTTGGCGCAAACTCGCAGGACGTGGAGTCGGCGGTAACGATCATTCTGGAACAGGCGATCAACGGCGTCGAGGGAATGCGTTACATGTCTTCGGCCTCGTCGAACGACGGAACCTCGACGATCACCATCACCTTCGACACGGGATACAACCTCGACATCGCCGCGGTCGATGTGCAGAACCGCGTGGCCACGGCTCAGGGGCGACTTCCCGGAGCCGTTACCAGCACGGGAATCTCCATCACCAAGGCGAACTCCAACTTCGTGCTTCTGGCCGGATTTACCTCTCCCGACCATTCGCTCTCTCCCGACTTCATCTCCAACTATCTCGACGTCTATGTAGTCGACGCACTGAAGCGCGTTCCGGGCGTGGGAGACGTGATGAACTTCGGCGGTGCGCGCTACGCCATGCGCATCTGGCTGGATCCCAACAAGCTGGCTGCACGCGGTCTGACGCCGCTCGATGTAACCAACGCACTCTCCGCGCAGAACGTTGAAGTTCCTTCCGGCCAACTTGGCGCTCCGCCCTCCGATTCCAAGCAGAGCTACCAGATGGCCGTGCGCGTGGCGGGCCGACTCTCCGACCCGCATCAGTTTGAGAACATCGTGATCAAGTCGAACGCAGCCGCCAGTTCGACCGCATCGGCTCCTGCGGGAGGAGCTGGCATCGTTCTTCTGAAGGACGTAGGCCGCGCCGAGCTTGGCGCAGAGACCTATGGCACCAGCCTCAAATACTCCGGCGGACAAGCCATCGGTCTGGGCATTCAGCAACTCTCCAACGCCAACGCGCTCGACGTCGACAAGCGCTGCCGCGCGGCCTTCGCGGAACTGCAAAAGTCCTTTCCTCCCGGCTTGCAGGGCTTCGTCGCAGTCGATACGACTACGATGGTTCACGACTCGATCAACGAGGTTGAGAAGACGCTGTTTGAAGCCATCGTCATCGTCATCGTAGTCATCTTCCTCTTCCTACAGGACTGGCGCGCCACGGTCATTCCAGCGATCACGATTCCGGTCTCCTTGATCGGAACCTTCGCCTTCATCAAGCTCTTCGACTTCTCCATCAACTCGCTGACCCTCTTCGGAATCACGCTGGCGACGGGGCTTGTGGTCGACGACGCCATCGTCGTCATCGAGAACGTGCAGCGCCATCTGGAAAGCCAGACCGTTGCAGGCACCGACAGGCCCGTCCACGACCCGCACAAGGCGACCATTGTGGCCATGGCCGAGGTCACCAGCGCGGTCATCGCGACCTCTCTGGTACTGATCTCGGTCTTCGTACCGGTCAGCTTTTTCCCCGGCACGACGGGAATCATGTACAAGCAGTTCTCGCTGACGATTGCGTTCTCCATCGCCATCTCGGCCTTCAACGCGCTGACCCTCTCGCCCGCGCTGGCTGCGGTCTTCCTACGCCCGGACACGCATCCATCTGGGTTGATGGCACTCTTCCTCGACCCCGTCGAGGCAGGCATTCGCAAGACGATCAGCCTTTACTCGGTCGCCGTAACCTGGGTGGTCAAGTGGCGCTACGCGTTTCTTCTGCTCTTCCTCGCCGGTCTGGGGACAACGGCGTACATGTACAACCACGTGCCGACTGCGTTTGTTCCCGCAGAAGATCAGGGCTACTTCATGGTTCTGGTGCAGACGCCTCCCGGAGCCTCGCTCAGCTACACCTCCGATTTTGCCGATCGTGGCGCCGCTCTGATCAAGGCTGATCCAGATGTCTCCGGGACGTTCGCGGTCACGGGCTTCTCGCTCTCTGGTGGAAGCTCTCCCAATGCGGGCATCATCTTCGTCAATTTGAATACGATGGACGACCGAGCCAAGCTGGGGAAGGGGCACTCGCAGCACGACATCGTTACACGCCTCTCGCAGAAGCTGCTGGCCATTCCCGGCGGCATCCTGTTCGCCGCAGAGCCTCCTGCGATTCAAGGCATCGGCTCGGTCGGCGGCTTCCAGTTCATGTTGCAGGACGGAGGACGCAACAGCTTCACGGACATCGACCGCATCGCGCATACGATCGTCGGTCAGGCGCGCAATCCTGCCTCTGGGTTGACGGGGCTGAACACGACCTTCACGGCCAACGATCCGCAACTCTCCGTCACCATCGACCGCCAAAAGGCCGAGGCGATGGGCGTTCCCATGTCGCAGATCACGGCGGCGATGGGTACGTTCATGGGATCGACCTACGTCAACGACTTCAACTTCAACAACCGTTCGTACCGCGTCTACGTGCAGGCGGACCAGCAGTTCCGGCGCAATGCAAGCGACCTGCGGCAGTATTCGGTTCGCTCGAACGCGGGCCAGATGGTTCCGCTGGACAATCTGGTCGCAGTCGCGGAGACCTCCGGGCCGCAGGTCATCAGCCACTACAACATGTTCCGCTCGGCGGAGATCGACGGCTCGCCCGCCGCAGGACTCAGCTCCGGGCAGGGCATGAACAACATGGAGAAACTGTTCGCCAAGAACAAGCTGCCGGGAATGATGTTCTCCTGGACCGGACTGGCGCTGGAGGAGCATGAGTCGGCTGGCAAGGCGATTCTCATCTTCGGCCTCGGCCTGCTGGTCGTCTACCTCACGCTTTCCGCCCAGTATGAGAGCTTCTTTCTGCCCTTCATCATCCTGCTGGCGGTGCCGATGGCGGTACTGGGCGCGCTGGCGTTGGTTTCGGCGCGAGGCATCAGCGACGACATCTACGTGCAGATCGGACTGGTGATGCTGATCGGTCTGTCGGCCAAGAACTCGATCCTGATCGTCGAGTTCGCCGAACAACAGCTTCATCAACACAGCAAGTCGATCATTGAGGCGGCGATCATCGCCTCGGAGTTGCGACTGCGGCCCATCCTGATGACCAGCTTCGCCTTTATTCTGGGCATGTTGCCGCTCTGCTTCGCCTCGGGCGCGGGAGCCATGGGACGCCACTCGGTGGGAACGGCCGTGGTCGGCGGAATGTTGCTTTCGACCATCCTGAACCTCTTCTTCATCCCCGTGCTGTACGTGCTGCTGAAGTCGCTGCTGGTACGCTTCACGAAGAAGATCTCCCCGGCGGTTCGACATACGATCACGGACGAGTTGGACTAAAGGCTGGACCAACGCGATGCGGTGTATACCCTCCCCCCCGGGGGGGGTATACACCCATACTGTTGATTCAGAATGCTTTATTTCATCGTATATACTTAACAATATATACTTAGTCCGTATTTTCGAGAACAAAGAGAAAGGCCTGACAAACAGTCGGGCCTTTCTCTTTGTTCTGCTAGGCCGTATCGACCTATGTCCGAATACAGCGTTTTGATCCGCCGCAGAGCTATAGGGCGGGCCTTCAGCCCTTGGTCGTTGTGCTGTGCGTTGCCCTAGGCCTTCGGGCCTGGGCTGGTATAGAACGGGCCTTTGGCCCTTATATGCTGCGGATTAGAGAATTTTTCAGCAATGGGGTAGAGTTTTGCGGGGCGCAGAGAAACGCAGATTCCTCCGTTTCCCTGCGCAAGGACAAACGGAGGAACTGCCGTTGACCGATCTCTATAGGTACCAGGGGATGTTGACGACGATGATGCGCTGTTTGCCCTTGAGCAGGAGTAGCAGCTTGAGCATCTGGACGCGCTGGTTGTGCAGGAAGTACTCCCACCAGTGGCGGACGACCAGTTCAGGCAACAGCACGGTGATCTTGCGGTCTGGATTCTGGTGTTCCAGTTCCAGAATGTAGTCCATCAGCGGCGTAATGACCAGACGGAAGCTGGAGAAGAGCGTGATGAGTTCCGGCTCGGTGAGGCCCTCCTTGCGGATCGGGGTGAGGACGTTGGTCTCCCAACTGTCGACCAGCGATTCTTCTCCGTCTGCTCCCTCGACGTTGACGATCTTGATCTCCTTGGAGAGCAGCAGGCCGAAGCGCAGAGCCTTTTCGGTCATGCGATCCCAACGGGCCATGGGGATGACGACCAGAGGCTGCTGCATGTTGGCCAGACTGAGCGGAACGACCTCGACCACCTCACCCTTCACGCGCAGGTAGTGGCGATGGATGGCCAACATGAGAACGATCAGCGTGGGGATCAGAATCGCGGTAAGCCATGCTCCAGAGGTAAATTTAGCGATCAGCACGATGCAGGTGGTGATACCAGTGGCGATGGCGCCAATGCCGTTGACGAACATGTGCCAACTGCGTCCCTTGTGGTTGCTTCCCTGCTTCCACCAGTGAACGACCATGCCGGACTGCGAGAGGGTAAACGCCATGAAGGCGCCGATGGCATAGAGCGAGATCAGTCGGTCCGTGATGCCGCCGAAGATGATCAGGATGAGCGCCGTCATGAAGGTGAGGGCGTAGATGCCGTAGGAGAAGAGCAGACGTCGTCCGCGCATGACGAAGACATGCGGCAGAAAATCATTGAGAGCGATGGAGCGGGTGAGGCGGGGGAAGTCGGCGAAGGCGGTGTTGGCGCTCAGACACAACGCCAGAAAGACCGACCACATGGTGAAGTGGAAGAACCAGCCACGCCCGAAGACCGCCATGACGATGAGGCTGAGCAAGCTCTGGTACTGCGGGTTGGCGGGATCCATCGCCATGATCTGATACTGCCTAGCCAGCCATGCGGTACCGAAGAGCATGACAATCAGGATGCCGATGATGACCGTAAGGGTGCGCTGCGCGTTCTGCGAGCGGGGCGAACGAAAGGCCATGACGCCGTTGGAGACGGCCTCGACTCCGGTCATCGCTGCGCATCCGTTGGAGAAGGCCTTCATGAGCAGCCAGATGCCGATCAGCTTGAAGGTGGGAGGCCCCAGATGTACTGCGTTGACCACGGGATGCCCTCCCGTCTTGAAGACGTGGAAGGCGCCGACGGCGATGGTGGTCATCACGGTGCCGACGAAGAGAAAGGTGGGAATGATGAAGGCCGCTCCCGTGTCCTTGACCCCGCGCATGTTGACGATGGCCAGCATGGCGAGCACGATCAGACAGAGCATCAGCGTATGCGGCAACAGCCATGGCTGGTCGCTGACGACGGCTTCAATTCCCGCCGAGATGCCGACCGCTGCGGTCAGGATGTAGTCGATCATCAACGCTGCGGCGGCCAGCAGGCCAGCCCCGGTTCCGAGGTTCTCGGTCGCCACCGTGTAGGAGCCGCCGCCGCCGGGATAGGCCGCAATGGTCTGTCGATAGCTGAAATAGACGATGACCAGTAGAATCAGAATCGCCGAAATAATAGGGACGATATACTGAATCCCCATCAACCCCAGCGGGATGAGCAGGGAGAGCGCCGTCTCCGGACCGTACGCGGCGGAGGTGAGAGCGTCGAGGCCAAAGATAGGAATACCAGCGGATACGCCGATGTGCTCGGCGCGTTCTTCACTGGTGGCCAGGGGTCTTCCAAACAGGGAATCAGCTAATGACATGTAATTTAAATAGTAGCCTTTTCACCTATCAACTCAACATCGAAGACTAAAAATCTTGTAAAGAGTTCGTAAAGATTCCATAAGAAAACTTGTGAATCCAGCGTGTTTGCCACTGCATCTCAACTAACGAGTGTTTGCCCATCCGGGGTGTCCGGCGGAGGATTGCCGCGTCGGGAAACCGGAATAACTATCCAACGTCGAGAACCAAGAGGAGAGAGATATTTATGTCCACGCCCATTTATGAGATTCCAGTACAGACCATCACCGGCGAAGCGACCACGCTTGCGACCTTCCGCGGCAAGGTTTTGCTGGTGGTCAACGTCGCGTCGAAGTGCGGCCTGACCAAGCAGTACGACGCGCTGGAGAAGCTGTACGACCAGTACAAGGACAAGGGATTGGCTGTGCTTGGCTTTCCGGCCAACGACTTCGCCGGACAGGAGCCGGGTTCGAACGACGAGATTGCGACCTTCTGCCGCGCGACCTTCGGCGTGAACTTCCCCATGTTCTCCAAGATCGTCGTTACTGGTCCGGAGACGCATCCTCTATATAAGGAGTTGATTGCGGAAGAGCCGAAGGCCGTCGGCGAGACGCGCGCGGCCTTTCGCGAGAAGCTGGCCGGCTTCCTCGCCAAGAACGACGCTACTCCGAACCCTGAACCGGGAGTTCTGTGGAACTTCGAGAAGTTTCTGGTAGACCGCAGCGGCAAGGTGGTCGGTCGCTTCTCGCCCGAGGTAGCGCCGGACGATCCGTCCGTCGTCGCCGCCATTGAAGCCGCTCTGGCAAACTAGCTGCGACAGCTAGCCGCGAGATCCGTCTACGCCTTCATTACGCATAAATTGCGATAATGGAGGCGTAGACTCTTTTATGACCCAGCCACACTCCAATCCGTCCCATACGCCACAGCGCGAGACCATCGCCGTCGCCATGTCCGGCGGCGTCGACTCCTCTGCCGTTGCAGCGTTGCTGCGCGCCGAGGGATACACGCTGATCGGGCTGACCTTGCAGCTCTGGAACCAGCGTCGCCTTGCGGGACACGAGGGGATGCCGGAGGCGGTGCAGGGACGCTGCTGCTCCATCGACGACGTCTACGACGCGCGGCGAGTGGCTGAGCAGTTGGGCATTCCCTACTATCTGGTCAATCAGGAGGCGCGCTTCGAGGCCGAGGTCGTTCGCCCGTTTGTGGACGAGTACTTGGCCGGGCGCACGCCGATTCCCTGCACTCTTTGTAATAATCACCTGAAGTTCGACGCGCTGCTGACCACGGCGCGACAGATCGGCGCGGATCGCATTGCCACGGGCCACTATGCGCGCAATCGCTACGACGCAACGCGGGGACGATGGATTCTCTCGCGGCCCGAGGACAAGTCCAAGGATCAGACGTATTTTCTGTTTGGCCTGACGCAGGAACAACTCTCGCGAACGCTGTTTCCGCTGGGTGAGATGGAGAAGCCCGCCGTGCGCCAGATGGCCGCCGATGCGGGACTCGCGCTGGCCGCCAAGCCCGATTCGCAGGAGATCTGCTTCATCCCCGGGGGCTATTATTCAGCCTTTCTCTCCGCATATTTAGACGAACAGGGCGAGACGCTGCCTGACTCCGCTGGCGAGTTGGTCTCAACGTCTGGAGAGGTTCTGGGCCAGCACACGGGCATTCAGAACTTCACCGTTGGCCAGCGCAAGGGACTCGGCGGCGCATTGTCGGTTGCGACGAACTCGGGGCCGCGCTACGTGCTGGCGATTCATCCCGACTCGCATCGCGTCGTGGTGGGCGCGGACGAGGAGTTGCTCTCGCACGAACTGCGCGCCAATCGCCTGAACTGGATTGCAATTGCCAGCCTCGCGGGCGAGATGCGGGTGCGGGTGAAGATTCGCCATCGCCACGAGCCAGCCTGGGCGACTCTGCACGCAGAGGGAGAGGGTTGCGTCTGCGCCGTCTTCGATGAGCCGCAGCGAGCGATCACGCCGGGGCAGGCCGCCGTCTTCTACGACGGCGACGAGGTCGTCGGCGGCGGATGGATCGTATGAAAAACGCCGATAAATTCAAGGAATTTGCTGCGTAAGGAAGAAAACTTAACACGGATGACGCGGATAGAAGCACGGATAAATGCGGATACGGCGACGACCATTCTGCGTTGAGAGAGTTTTGGGTAATAGTGTAGACATAGCAGCACGAACAAAATGCGGGGATTCTTCCCCTTCGCTTCGCTCAAGGGTCAGAATGACAATTCTTTCTTGCTAATCCGTGTCGATCCGTGGTTGGGTCTTGTCTTTTTCATGACGTCGGCGCAGAGATAGGCTGTTGCAGTATCGTTGCGCGCTGATAGAATCGTCCGACGATGAGGTTTATCTTTTCTCCAACGATGTGTCGCCGATGAAGTGTCCTTACTGTGGATTTGCGCAGGATCGCGTGGTGGACTCGCGCGAGAGCAAAGAGGCGGATTCGATCCGTCGTCGGCGCGAGTGCGAGGGCTGCAACAAACGCTTCACAACCTATGAGCGCATCGACGAGATCCCCTACATGGTGGTGAAGAAGGACGGTCGGCGCGAGAAGTTCGATCGGCAGAAGGTTTTGAGCGGACTGCTGCACGCCTGCGAGAAGCGGCCCGTCTCCGGCGCGGCGCTGGAGCGGATCGTCGACGAGATCGAGGCGTATGTGGTCGATTCGGCGGAGAAGGAGCGCTCGACCAACGAGGTCGGAGAGCTGATTATGGATCGGCTCAAGCAGATCGACACGGTCGCTTACATCCGCTTCGCCAGCGTCTATCGCGACTTCAAGGACGTGCGCGAGTTCAAGGCGGAGTTGGAAGAACTGTTGACCGGAAATGGCAAGAGCGCGCAGAAGCGGCGCAAGGAATAAGAGACTGTTCGCACAGTTTCATGCATCAGCTGCGAGGTTTCATGCATCAGCTCTTTAGTCCACACAGATGGCGGAGGCAGTGACGACGATGGCAAAGGCGCATGCAATTACGTTGATTCCCGGTGACGGGATTGGGCCGGAGGTTTCGGCTGCGGTGGTACGGATCGTGGAGGCCGCAGGAGCGGCGACCGGAGCCACCTTCGAGTGGCATCGCTTTGCCGCCGGAGCCGAGGCCTTCGAGAAGTACAAGGAGTACATTCCGCAGGCTCTCTATCGCTCCATCGAGGAGAACAAGGTCGCGCTGAAGGGGCCGGTGACGACGCCCGTCGGCGGTGGCTTCTCGTCGATCAACGTCGCGCTGCGCCAGAGGTTTGAGCTGTTTGCAAACTTCCGCCCAGTCAAGAATCTTCCCGGACTGAAGACGCGCTACCCCGGCATCGACCTCATCATCGTTCGCGAAAACACCGAGGATCTGTACGCAGGTCTGGAACACGAGATCATTCCCGGCGTGGTGCAGTCGCTCAAGATCATCACCGAGAAGGCATCGACGCGGATCGCCAACTTTGCCTTCGACTACGCGCGCAAGAATGGACGAAAGAAGATTCACGCCATCCACAAGGCAAACATCATGAAGCTGTCGGACGGCCTCTTCCTGCGCTGTTGCCGCGGCGTTGCGGCAACCTACCCCGATGTCACCTACGCCGAACACATCGTCGACAACACCTGCATGCAGTTGGTCATGAATCCGTACCAGTACGACATTCTGCTGACGGAGAATCTCTACGGCGACATTATCAGCGACCTGTGCAGCGCGTTTGTCGGCGGGCTGGGACTGGTTCCGGGAGCCAACCTCGGCACTGAGTGCGCCATCTTCGAGGCGGTACACGGCTCCGCGCCCGACATTGCGGGCAAGGATCTGGCCAACCCAACCGCGCTGTTGCAAAGCGCCGTTCTGATGCTGCACCACATCGGCGAGAAGACTACGGCGGAGCGCATTCAGGTTGGGCTGGAGAAGGTCTACACCGAGGGCAAGGTCTTGACCAAGGACGTCGGAGGCAGCAGCGGAACCAGCGCTTTCTGCGAGGCTGTTCTGACGGCGATGGAGTCGGCGTAGCGCCTCATTAACTGCGTTGTCATTCTGAGCGCAGCGAAAAATCCCCGTATTTCGTTCGTAGCGCGACAATCTAGACCATCGGCGACCAGATAAGGACGGTGACACAATATGAGTTTTCAATTCTTGCTGGTGGTTCACATCCTGCCGCTGTGGTTTCTGGTCTTCGCGCTCTTTTTGCCGCGGATCGCGTTGCTTTTGCTGTGGCTCGATAGCCCGCTGAAGCCCTTCCGTCTGCATGGATTCGTGCCGCTGGTCTTTGCGATCTTTCTGCCGCGCATTCTGGTGCTGTATCTGATCTACCTCGATCAAGGAATCAGCCTGTGGTTCCTCATTCATCTGGTCGCCGCGCTGATGGTCTGGACCGGCTCCAGCAGGTACAGTTCGCGACGACGAAGGCACAGAGATCGCTATTAGTGTTATGAGTCTGTAGTTCGTTGAAGTTATAGGTCGGGCCTTCAGCCCTTGGGCTTTGTGTTGTACGTAACCCTAGGCCTTCGGCCTAGGCCGTATCGACATATACACGTTGCTTTGTGACGCTGCTGTTGCCTCTCTTTTGTTTGTCATTCCGCAGCGTAGCGGAGGAATCTGCTTTTGCCGTTGCGGTTGTCTTTGCCGTTGTCTTTATAGTATTTCCCCCAAGGGGATAGATTTTCGTGGTGCGAATAAAAAGCAGATTCCTCCGCTGCGCTGCGGAATGACAAATAAAAGGCTGAGGAGTGGCAAACAAAAGACGCTGCGGAGTGACAAACAAAAGGCTACGGAATGGCAAACAAAAGATAGGCAACGACAAAAGCAGCGACTTATG
>JARLFY010000083.1 GCA_031296325.1 Acidobacteriaceae bacterium
CTCTAAGCGACGGCGATCAGCGCCACCACTGCGAGCGCATCTCCACGCCGCGCACCACTTCGCTCGGCGCTCCCGGCTCCGGCGACCACAGCTTCAGCCCACCGGACTCGGCCAGTTCCAGCATCCGCAGGATCGGCTGCCTCCACGCATGCAGCGCCAGATCGAAGAGTCCCCAGTGGATCGGCATCAGAAGTCCAGTCCCTCCCAACGCTTGAAAGGCTCTCGCCGCGCCATCCGGCCCCAGATGGATGGACTGCCAAAGCTCGTTCCATGCTCCGATCTCCAACATGGTCAGGTCGAATGGCCCATGCTTTGCCCCGATCTCGGCGAACCCCTCCCACCAGCCCGAATCGGCGCCATAGAAGACCGCATGGCCGCGCGTCTCGTCTGCCGCACTCCCGCGCAGCACGAACGAACCCCACAGCGTCTCAAAGCGGCCAAACGCTCCGCGCCCGGAGAAGTGTCGCGAGGGCAGCGCGGTAATCTCGCAGCGCGCGCCAGATTCGCCGACGACTGCGACGGCCTCGGTCCAGTCCAACTCCGCAATCCGCTCGGCGTTCACTCCAAGCTGCTGTAGAATTCTGCCCACTCCCAGCGACGTCACCCAGCGCGCCTTGGGCTGCAACTCCGCCAGCCGTTGCACGGTTCCCGCGCCCAGATGGTCGTAGTGGTCGTGCGAGACCAGAACCGCATCAAGCTGCGGCAGATCCTCCAGACGCAGCGGTGGAGCGAAGAATCGCTTCGGCCCGGCCCACTGCACCGGCGAGGCGCGCTTGTCCCACACCGGGTCGATCAACACCCGCACACCGTCGATCTCCACCAGCGTAGACGAGTGGCCCATCCAAGTAACGCGCAGCCCGCTCTCCGCTGGCCGGTCGTAGATCGCCACGTCGGTGCGAAACGGCCCCAGCGCCAGCTTCGGCGAGCGCTCCTCGCGGTTAGTCAAATACTGCGGAATCACCTTGAAGAGCATATTCGGCCCGCCCACCATGGTCGGAACCGGATTCAGAAACCTTCGCCCATCCTTCTTCGCTCGCTGCAACAGATTCATAATCTCTTCGATGCCTCTCCTGTTGCATAAGTCGCACAGCTTCGCCGCCACCTATCGCGAAGCCGTCGCCTCGTCCCTGTAGAACTCGGCGATCTCCGCCGCGTATTTATTCTCGACCACGCGTCGCTTGAGCTTCATACTGGGGGTCAGTTCGTCCGTCTCGACGGTCCATTCGTCGGGCACTACGGCGACGCGCTTGATTGACTCGAAGGGAGCCAGCGTAGCGTTTATCTCATCGACGATGCGCTGATAACGCGCCACCACCTGCGGCACCGCGACCAGCGCCTTGCGATCTCCCGCCGGGTAGACGACTCCCTTCACCTTGGCCCAGCTCTCCAGAATCGCGAAGTTGGGCGAGATCAGTACGCAGGCGAACTTGTGCTTGTCTCCCACCAGCGCGGCGTTGCCCACCAGCAGACGCGCCTTCAACTTGTTCTCAATCGGCTGCGGAGCGATCAGCTTTCCTCCGCTGGTCTTCAGCAACTCCTTCTTGCGGTCGGTGATCGAGAGGAAGCCGTCGGTCAGATTGCCAATGTCCCCGGTGCGGAACCACCCATCCGGCGTAAAGGCCTCCGCCGTCTCCTGCGGCTTGTTCCAGTAACCATGGAAGACCGACGGCCCCTTCACCTCCAACTCGCCGTCCTCGGCGAAGCGCACGTGTACATTGCGCAGCACCGGCCCCACCGTGCCGATACGATGCTTCGCGGGAGTATCCAGCGCGATCAGCGGCGAAGTCTCGGTCAGCCCATAGCCTTCAAAGATGCGAATCCCCACATCGGCGAACCAGCCCGCCGTATCCATGCCCAGCGGCGCACCGCCCGAAACAAACAGCTCGACCCGTCCGCCAAACGCCGCGCGAATCTTGGAGAAGACCAGTTTGTTCGCCAGACCCCATCTCGAGAAGGGCCAGGTAAACGAGGTAGCCCACAAAAGAATCGCAACAAATATCAAGTCTCCAATATTAAACGGGATTCTAAGATGAAACAGAATATTCACAATGTAAGCAAATAGACAGTATGTGGCAAAAGTCGAGCATCTACGAACCCAGGGCTTTAGGTTTGCCTTCGCGCCTGGCGTAACTCCCGCCAGCGTCTCGGCGCGATGCTTCTTGCCCACGCCCAGCGCCCAGTTCAGAATCGCCTTCTTCATCCCATGCGACTTGCCCTCGACGGCCTGACGAATCTTCTCATACACCCGTGGCACGGCGACCAGGATCGTCGGCCTCACCTGCTTCATCGCCACCGAGATATGCTCGAACTTCGGACAATGGGCCAGCGTCACATGCTCCAGCATCAGCACATAGTCCAGATGGCGCGCCGTCACATGGGAGAGCGGCAGAAACGAGATGCACAGCTCCTCCTTGCCGAATCGAAACGCCCGCGTCGAGTAGCAGAGATTGCTGGCCATATTGCCGTGGGTCAGCATCACTCCCTTCGGCTCGCCGGTCGTCCCCGAGGTGTAGATGATCGTCGCCAGGTCCTGCGGCTTGACCGCCCGCGCCCGCACATTGAAGGACGAATCGTTCGCCTGCATTGCGACCGCGTTCTCCATCAGAGAACTGAAGCTCACTACGTCGGTCTCATTGCGATGGCTGGGAGGAATCTCGTCCATCACAACGATGTGTTCCAGCGCAGGCAACTCTCCCGACGCGCGAATCTTCTCCACCATCTCCCACGACGAGACCACGGCGACCTTGGCCCCGGAGTCGCACAGCATGTAACCAATCTGTTGCGGCGTCAGGGTCAGGTACAGCGGTACATCGACCGCTCCCAGCGCGAGAGTAGCGAAGTCCGTTACCGCCCACTCCCAGCGATTCTCGCTCAGCAGAGCCACGCGGTCGCCCTTGGCCACGCCCCACTGGATCAGCCGCGCCGCCAACGCTCGCGTCCGCCCATACGCCTCGGAGGAGGTGATGGGCTTCCACGGCATCGCGATCTCGATGTCTTCGTTCGCGTCATACCAGAGCCAGAGCGTCTTATCGCCGCGTCCGCAGACCTGTAGGAACGCGTCGTTGATCGTCTTCACATCCACCGACATCCAGAACTCCTCCGCCAACCGCCTCCTGATTCAGTCCTTCAAATCAGGTCCATCGGGCAAACTCCCCGCCTGAGTACGATACACCAAACACCGTGCCGCCCACGTCTTCTTTCGGCTGCACTCAGGCCTCGTTGAGCGCAGAAGAATCAGTGGGCGCATCATGGCGCATCAGCAACATATTGGTCGGATCGGTGCCAAGAGGAATGCCGTTCTCCTCAAAGCTCTGCAGGATGCGCCGACGCAGCTCGCGCAGGATCGCGTCCTTCTGGTTGATCGCCACGCGGATGCTGACCGGATAGCTGACCATGCGCCCCGTGATCGCGTCGATGCCGGGAATGACGGGATCGGCGACCGCAATGCTCTGAAAGGCGGGATCGTTGCGCACCTCCATCGCCGTCGCGCGCAGCAGGGCGAGGACGCGGTCGGGATCGGACGTCGCGTCAACCGAAACGCTCATCGTGGCGACGGAAAAATCGCGCGACATATTGGCGACGGCTGTCACCTGCGAGTTGGGAATGAAGTAGACGCAACCATCGGCGTCGCGCAGCGTGGTCACACGCAGCGTCAGATTCTCCACCGTGCCCGAGACCCCGTCCAGCTTGACGTTCTCGCCGACGTTGTACTGATTCTCGATCAGGATAAAGATGCCGTTGATGATGTCCTTGAAGAGCGACTGCGCGCCCAGTCCAATGCCCACGCCGACCACGCTGGCCGATGCAAGAACTCCGGTAACGGCCGCCGGAGCGTGAATGGCAGAGAGGGTGTGCAACAGCACAACGAATCCGATGATGCTGTACGACGTGGCTCGGATGACCGTGGCAAGAGTGCGAATCTCCGAGGCGCGCTGCGGATTCGTCGCGGCATGCTGATCGGCCAGACGATTCATGCGGTTGATAAAGAAGATGACAATGCGAACGAAGATCAGAGCGAGAAGAAGAATAAAGAGCAGTTGCGGCAACTCGTCATTCACAAAGGCAAGCGCTTTGTGGTGCCAGAGATGAACGAAATTGCGCAGGCTGGCGTCGTCTTGCGAGATGTCGGCAATGTTCTTCGGAACGGCGGGTGCAGTAGAAAAAAACATAATGGAAGCGTCTCCAGATTTTCTGACGACTCTGATTTTAGACCAGACGAATTACCCTGCCTTTTCGGTCAGCTCGGCCCATCGCGCGTAGAGTTCGTCGGCAACGGCCTGCGCCTGCTCCATCTCTTGCAGTGCGGCGGTCAGCGCCTCGGCGTTGGTCGCAACGCTCGGGTCGTCAAGCAGATCGCGTGCCGCATTCAATCGCTCCTCCGCCTGATCGACGCGCTGCTCAATCGTGGCGTACTCGCGCGCCTCCAGATACGACAGCTTCTTCTTGCCGCCCGATTTGTTGGACTGCACTGCTGCCTGCGCAGGCGTTGCCGTCGCATCGGACGAGCTGCCATCGCTGTTGGCCGAGCCTTGCTCGCGCTGCCACTGCTCCCACTGCGAGTAGTCGGCGAAGGTCTGCGCATGGCCCAGCCCATCGAGGCCAAGCACTATCGTAGAAACGCGGTCGAGCATATAGCGATCGTGCGTCACCAACACCAGCGCGCCGGTGTACTCCAGCAGCGACTCTTCGAGAATCTCCAGCGTAGCAATGTCAAGGTCGTTGGTCGGCTCGTCCAGCAGCAACAGATCTGCCGGCTCCAGCATCAGCTTGGCGATCAGCACGCGCGCGCGTTCGCCTCCGCTGAGCCGTTCGACCGGCTGATTAAGCTGCTCGCTGGTAAACAGAAACTTCGTCGCGTAGCTGGCCACATGCACCACGCGCCCCTGATAGACCACCGAGTCGGAGTCCGGCGCAAGAGCGCGGCGCAGCGTTACTCCCTCTTCCAGTTCGCGCATCTGCGAGAAGTAGACGATCTTCAACGATGCAGCTTTCTTGATCGAACCAGCGGTCGGCTCCAACTCGCCGGTCAGCAAGCGCAGCAGGGTCGTCTTGCCGCTACCGTTCGGCCCGACCAGACCGACGCGCATTCCGTTGGTAACCAGAAAGTTTAGTCCCTCAACTATTTTTTTCTCGCTCGCGCCTTCGCCAAAACTGAGGGAGAGGTCTTCAAACTCCACCAGCCGCTTGGTCTGGCGATCGGTCGCGGAGAAATCAATTCCCGCTGTCGAAGTCTGCACTCGCTGATTCACATCGCGCAACTGGCCAATCAGATCCTGCGCGTTGTCGATGCGCGCCTTGGCCTTGGTGGAGCGCGCCTTCGGTCCACGCCGCAGCCACTCGACCTCAATTTTCACGCGATTCTTCAGCGCGTCCTGTAGCTTGGACTGCGCCTCCATATAAGCCTGCTTGCCCTCGATAAACTTCGAGTAGCTTCCCTTGACGCGCAGCAAACCATCGGCATATACGCGGTTCAGTTCGACGATCTCGGTGGCAACATTCTCCAGAAAATAGCGATCGTGGCTGACCATGACGCAGGCGAAGTTTGCCTGATTCAGCAACTCTTCGAGCCACGCAATTCCGGCTAGATCCAAGTGGTTCGTCGGCTCGTCGAGCAGCAACACGTCGGGATGCGTGACCACGGCCTCGGCAATCGCCAGCCGCTTGCGCCAGCCGCCGGAGAGCGTCGCCGCCTCCGCCGCGAGGTCAGGAAAGCCCGTGCGACCGCCCGTCTCGCGCAGGCGACCTTCGTGCTCGGCCTCGGCAACGCCGGTGCGAACAAGCGCAGCCTCAAGCACTTGGCGAACCGTAAGTCCCGGCGCAAAGGTCGATTCCTGCTTTACATAGGAGATGCGCGCGCGCTTGCGCGTGGCCACATCGCCGGAGTCGGCATCCTGTTCGCCCGCCAACACGGCGAGCAGCGTAGACTTGCCAGCGCCGTTCGGCCCGATCAGGCCGATGCGGTCGCCATCAGAGACGGGAAAGCTAATGTTATCAAACAGCGGCACAGCGCCGAATCGCTTGGATAGACCCTGCGCATTAAGGATTGGAGGCATTGCTCCAGTTTACCTTGAACCCTAAGACTTAACACCGATCCACACCGATTGCACCGATCAAAGACAGAGAATGATTTTTCTTGGGGGACTGGCCGAAACATATTGCCTACCGTAGCCATTTCGGCTACGCTGGATTGTAGAGGTGCCCTATGCGTCATGTATCCCTGCGTGAGTTTCGCACACGCGGCTCAAAGGCTCTGCTGGAGGTTCCCACTGGAGAGACCACTCTGCTGGTGGGGCAGAACGGGCCTGCGTATTTTCTGGTTCCCGTCGTCAGTGACGTTGTGCAGCAGGATCGCGAACTGCGACGCGCCATGGCCAAGGCGAGCCTGCGTGAGGGATGGCGTCTCGCTAAAACGGCGGGCACGGTCAGCGACAAGGAAATTGACGAGGAGATCGCTCAGACCCGCGCCACGCGACGGCTACGGAAGGCCGGATGAGGCTCGCCGTTCTGGATACCAACGTCATCGTCTCGGCTGGAATCCAGCCCGGAGGAGCGCCCGCAAAGCTCCTGATGGACTGGGTGCTGGAGGGGCAAGTACAACTCGTCACCTGCAAATCCATCGTCAACGAGTATCGCGAGGTGGTGCGCCGCCCACAGTTTCATCGTTACGGATTTCCACCGCTCTGGTTGGAGTTTCTGATCGAGGAGAGCCTGCAACTCGCCGATCCTGCTCCGTGGCCGCACACCTGTCCAGACCCGAAGGATGCAGCGTTTCTCGCCTTGGCACACGCCGCAGGAGCATGGCTTGTCACCGGCAACCTGAAGCACTTCCCAAAGTCCATTCGCAGCAGCGTCACCGTGCTTTCTCCCGCCGAATATCTCTCCCATCTCATGGGAGAATAGCCCCGATCCGTCTTTGATCGGCGCGCATCGGTGTTAAGCCTTTAGCCTTCGCCTTCAGTCCAGATCGAAGTCGCGCAAGGGGCGGTCGGTCATCGGCGTTTCTTTGGCCTTTTTCACCGCTTCGGCGAACTTCTTGGCTAGCACGTCATCCTTGTTCTTCTGCGCGTCGACGGACTGGGCGAAGAGGGATTCGCGGCGCGCATCGGCCTCGCGCAACGCTCGTGCGGCGTCGCCGAAGTCCTCGAACATGCGCTTGCGCGGCGCGGGCGTGTGGCTAATAATGGCGCGCGAACCCGGATCGATCTTCAGCATCGCTCCACAGTCGGGACAACTTACTTCAAACGCTTCGTCGCTCAGGCCCATCGTAATTCACCTCGTCGCAACCATTCTAAGACAGTTGCGAAAAGAAGGTTCAAGGTTCAACAAGTCGGTCAGAGGCGGATGACCTGATGACCGGGACATTGGCTGGCGGCCTCTTCGACCAGGCGCGCGATAAAGCCCGAACTGTCGCCGTGTGCCGCCTCCCACGCGGCCACAAACCATACGCCGGCCAGCAGCCGTTCCTGCGGATGAGCGTTGGGGAAGAGGTGCAGCGTGATGGACTCGGCGTGTTTGCGCAGGCAGGTCTCTTTGTGCAGCTCGAATGTAGCGGCGAGGCGGCGCAGGCGATTCATCTGGTAGCGCATCTTCGACGCGGAGACCGCAGCCGAGCGGCCCAGACTCTCATCCAATCCGCCAAGATACTGCTGCGCGGCGGCGAGCGCCTGGTCGAGTGCGTTGCCGGTCTCGGCGAGGCGGCGCTTGGTCTCGATGGGCATGGCGCGCGCGGCGAGGCGCTGGGCAAGCTCCTCGGTCGAGCGCATCGCGTCGGGCAGAGCGACCTCGTGCTGCGCCATGATTTCGCCAATGGCAGGCTCGATGAGCGTGGCCGTCAGGCGTGGCAGAATCGGCGTAATGCGGCCCAGAATTCGCTGGTACAGCACGACGCTCTGCGCAAAGTAGGCGACCTCGGCAGGCCCGCCGATGTAAGCCGTCGTGGGCAGAATCGTGTCCTGAAAGACGGGACGCAGCAACGCATTGGGGCTGATTCGCTCCGGCGCAGCGGCGAGAATCGCCAGCAGTTCGGCAGTCGAATAGGACTTCGTCGAACTCCCTGCTCCGACCTTCCACGAGCCGTCTTCCGCGCGGCGCAAGGGTTCGCGATGCGGCGCGCCATTGATCTCGCTGACCAGAAATAGCAGCGACGAACCCGGCTTGACCAGTACCTGCGCGTGATAGCCTGCGGCTTCCAACTCCGCCGTGCGCGCCAGCAGAGCCGACTCCAACTCTTCGGCGTGTTCGATGGCGAAGCGCAGGGTTGACGCTCCCAAAGCGTGAAACTCGCGGCCCGCAGCGTCCATCACAACCAGACCGTGGTCGGCGAAGAGGCGCGCCATCAGCCGCGCAAATCCACTGGCGAAGGTTGGCGCATAGCCTGCGCGCGGCGCGTAGCACTCACGCAGCAACTCGCTGACCGGCGCATAGTGCAGCAACTCGCTGGCCTCGTCGAGCAGCGCGTTGATGCTGGCATCAATGGCGATGTTGCCGACCGGCGCGACGTGAGACTTCGCGCCAAGACGCAGCGTTTCCACCGCGCTCTTCGAGAGCAGCGCAACCTGATCGATCTCCGCGAGGTCGTGATCCTCCGTCGCCAGCCAGAAGATGGGAACGTGTTCGACGCCGGTTGCGGCGGTCGCCTGCTTGGCACGCGCAACCGCAGTCGCGGCCTTCAACAGCGTCAGCAGCGGGCCTCCGAAGAGTCCGACCTGCTGGCCAGTGACAACGGCTCGCGCTCCTGCGCGCAGCCTCTCGATGTTGGCGAGTGCCGCCGGACCTGCGCCAAACGCGCGGCTCTGCGCCTGCAACGCGTCGGCCAGCGCGGAGGTGCGGTGGCTCGAAGCCGGCACAAGACTCGCGGCGGGCTTGCTCATCCACGCATGGCCACGCGGATCGGCTCCGAACCACTCGCGGATCGGCGATGGAGCCGCGCTCTCGCCCATGGCGAGAAAGTCGCGGAAGAGCTTCGTGGTGTGCGGCAGCGTTGCAATGGGGTAACACTCGGTACTCATCAAACTCCTCAAACGGGCTGCGAGATTTTTCCGCGCCAGCTTCCATGTTAGCTTGCCTGCACATAGCGGGGCGCACACCTCTCCCCGTGGCGCGATAGGTTCCTTGGATTGGATGCGGTATTTGCAGCCCCGATGCAGGATGGTACCGTAGACTAATGGCCGCTATTGTGAAGAAGACACCGTCCTCCCCTGTCCAGCCCGTCGCCAAGAGATCTGCCGCGAAGAAAGCCGTCGCAAAGAAGGCTGTCGCAACCAAGTCGGCGACAAAGGCGCCTGCTGCGAAGCGACCCGGCAAGGCGAAGCTGGTCGCGTCCAAGCTCGTCTACAAGGGCAAGGTCTTCAACGTCTTCAACGACACGATCATCGAGCCGGGAGGATACAAGAACTCGCGCGACGTGATCCGCCACAACGGCTCAGTAGTAATGATGGCGGTCGATGAGTCGACCAATCCCGCCGATCCCGACATCATCTTGGAGCGGCAGTATCGCCACGCCGCCGGACAGTTTCTGCTGGAGCTTCCCGCAGGAAGTCGCGAACCCAACGAGGCTCCGCTGGCCGCCGCCAAGCGCGAACTGATCGAAGAGACCGGCTTCCGCGCCAAGCGCTGGACGATGTTGCTGCGCTACTTCGCCAGCCCCGGCTTCCTCGGCGAGTGGATGCAGATCTATCTGGCCCGCGACCTCCGCGCCGGTGCCGCCGCACCCGAGATGGACGAGCAGATCGAGATCGTACGCATGCCTCTCTCGCAGGTGATGAAGCTGATCGCCGAGGGCAAGATCCACGACGGCAAAACCCTCATCGGCCTATCGCTCTACGACGCCGCCCGCCGCGCAGGACGGCTGTAGCCGAGCAAAATATTCTAGGGTATTGAAGCGTCCGGGTGCCGGGTGCCCTATCCATCGCAGCAACATCGCAATGGATGGGAGGAATACAGATCGCACCACAAGCCGTTGCCTTTGCTGTTGACCTTGTCTGGCAAGGGCCAAAGGCCCGTTCTATACCAGCCTAGGCCGAAGGCCTAGGTGGGTGCACGGAACTACGAACAAGGGCTGAAGGCCCGCGCTATAGCTCTCTGCACATCAAAATGCTGTGTCTGTCATATATCGATACGCCCTCAGCGCGGGGTGAGTTGCTTGGGCGTCAGCGTGGTGGCGATCTCTTCGGCCACATCCGCGGCGGGTTCCAGAGCGTCGAGGTCTTCGTCGGTGAAGCTGTCGCCGAGGCCTCCAAAGCGGCGCTCGCGCTGCTGGTAGTCCTTGATCGCCTCCAGCAGATGAATGCCTCGAAAGTCCGGCCAGAGTCGGTCGGTGATGAAGATTTCCGAGTAGGCGATCTGCCAGAGCAGGAAGTTCGAGATGCGCTGCTCGCCCGAGGTGCGGATGACCAGATCGGGGTCGGGCATGTGCGCGGTGTAGAGCGCGTTGGCGATGTGGTGCTCGTCGAGGCGAGCCTCGATGCCGTCAACCTGCAGCAGGTCTTCGAGCGAGCAGCCGCGCTGGTGCGCCTCGGCGATCAGGTTGCGAAGGATCGACCGCGTGGCATCGACGATCTCCGAGCGCGAGCCGTAGTTCAACGCCAGCGTCAGCGTCGTTCCGGTGTTCTTCGCCGTAGATTCGGTCGCCCACTGCATCGTCTCCTGAACCTCGCTGGGAAGCTCGCAGATGCGCCCGATGTACTCCATGCGCACGTTGTTGTCGTTCATGCGCTTGACGTTGCCGACCAGATAATTCCGCAGCAACTTCATCAGGAAGTTGACCTCGGACTTGGGGCGGCGCAGGTTGTTTTCCAGCGAAAACGCGTAGAGCGTGATGAAGGGCAGGTTGATGCGCGAGGCCGTCTCGACGACAAACTGCACGCTCTCGGCTCCCTGTTGGTGGCCGAGAAATCGCTTCAGAGCGCGCTTGCCCGCCCAGCGACCGTTGCCGTCCATAATGATGGCGACGTGCTGAGGAATTTTGGTGGGGTCAAGCTTACGGTAGATCGCCGCCTCCTCCGCCGTAAGCTCGTCAAGGCGGGAGCAGGGTTCAAAGACCGGCTTGAATGTTGATGCGCGCAAGCGGAAACGTCCTCGCAGAGTATGAATCTAGCATACGCCCATGCCGTGTGGAATGAATCGCACTCCGGCGCGCAGACTTTCTCTGTGCGCCGGAGTCTATGCGGTTTTGCGATGACCGGCGGCCAGTTCGCGGACGTGGTTGAGGAAGATTGAGCGCTGCAACTCGCTGAGCTGCGAGGTGTAGGCGGCGATCTCGGCCAAAAACGGATCGGCGGTCAGCACGGCGGTCTCGTCGCAGTGGCGCGTGCTGGCATCACGCAGAAGCGCGCTGATGTCCACCTTCAAGGCCTTGGCCAGACGGTCGAGCGAACCCAGCGTGGGCATCGCCTTGCCATTCTCGATCTTCGAGATGTAGGTGCGTGGAACTCCCATGCGCGCGGCAAGCTGACGCTGCGAAAGGTTGCGCACATGACGCAGATCGCGCACCGCATCGGCTACCTGAATGTTGTCTTCTTTTTCCGGCAGAGCGGGGACAAGAGCGATAGGATCCGGTTCCGGCTCGGCAACCGCAACTTCCAGACACTGGTGGCAGCGCCGGCAAAGGGCGCTGACTGTGCGGAATTGCACCAGGTTGCAGTGGTCGCAACGGAGCACCTCCCGCTGTTCGACGGATGCCATCATGGTTGCCATAAGTTTTAGTTGCGGGCGGACCCAGAGCAAGGACCGCAACGAACACGTCCGATAACGGAGATGCACGATGCACCTAGATTGACACCGGGTATCGACGAAGTCAAGGGGTACTGCCTAAGATTCCCGAAGATAAAAGGAAAAAAACCAAGGTGGAACCTTTGTAGTAAACAGTCCCCATGAGATTCGCGTACAAATCCGCTGATGAAAGACATCTCCTCCTGCCTTTCTTCCTGCGCCATTTTGACTTCGCGGCGCTAGCCATAGAAAGGAGACGCACGCAAGCTGTAACATTGTTCCTGTCCGCGCAAAAGCATTTCAGCCAAGGCTGTAGACCATCGCGCCGCCAGCACAAATACGGGGATTCTTCGCTGCGCTCAGAATGACACTCTCTTTGGGGCACAGAATCACTCTTCATCCTTGATCTACAGCAGTTATGAAAAGGCTCTAATCCGTGGTTGACGTTAACTCCTTGATGCCTGAACGCCAGAAAAATCGCAGCCTCGGCTTTCTGTCCTGCGCCCTCGCCAGCTCGCTGTGGGGATGCGGCTTCTTTTTTGGCAAGATCGCGCTGGCCGAGATGAACGTCGGCGCAATGATCCTGTGCCGCTTCCTGTTCGCAACGCTTGCTCTTACTCCCCTTCTTCTGACCCACTGGCGCAACTTCCGCGGTACGCGCTTTAGTCGGCAGGACTGGAGCCTTCTCCTGATCTCGTCTTTTCTGGGCATCCCGCTACTGTTTTTTATTCAGTTCTCCGGGCTGGCGCGTACCACTGTCTCGCACGCCTCGCTGATGGTGGGAGCGATGCCCGTACTGCTGGCCGCCGCTGCTGCTCTGTTCGCGCATGAGCGGATGAACCGAAGCGGCTGGCTGGCGCTCTCGCTCTCCACTCTGGGAGCGATGCTGATCGCCCTTGGCGCGAGCCACTCAAGCGGCGTGAACCAACCCACGCTGCACGGCGATCTACTCGTCCTGTTCTCTCTGCTGATCGGGATGGTCTGGATTCTGCTCAACCAGCGACTGCTGCGGCATCACAGCACGGTCGTCGTTACCACCTACGGCATTGTGTGCGGCACGGCGATGCTGTTTGCTCTGGTTCTTCTGCTCAATGGGCCGCCTCATCTTGCTCATCTATCGCTGCGGGTGTGGCTTGCGCTGGCAGCCAGCGGGCTGTTCTGCACCGCCTCCACCACGTTGTTGTGGAACTGGGGAATCACCCAGATTCCCGCATCGCAGGCCGGAGTTCTGCTCAACATGGAGCCGCTGGCTGGCTCGTTGCTCGGCGTCTTCCTGCTGCACGAGAGCCTCGGTTCCAGCGCGCGAACCGGCGGGGGAATGATTCTTTTTGCCGCCGTGCTGATCTCCACCCGTGGCCACATTCGCAGCAGCGAACCGCTCCCCCTCGTCTGACGAGGCGAGAGAAAATACGACCACATTAGATCCTTTTCACCATGTAGCAGGCACACAGAGCGAATAGCTCTTGTCATGCTGAGTGAAGCGAAGAATCCCGTATTCTGTTTGCGCCGCCACGGTCTGCACCATTGCCTGAATTGCTCAGGACTCTAGCCGATCAGGTGGCCCATCTTTTCCTGCTTGGTCAGCAGGTAGCGGGCAAAGGTGGGTTCGCTGGGAACTTCGGCGGAGAGGCGTTCGACGACGGTAACTCCGGCGGATTCGAGCGCGGCGACCTTCTCCGGGTTGTTGGTGATGAGGCGGACAGAGCGAACGCCGAGCGCCAGCAGAATCTGCGGAGGAAGCTCGTACTCGCGACAGTCGGCTTTGAAACCTAGTTCGAGATTGGCTTCGACGGTGTCTCGACCGTTGTCCTGCAACTCATAGGCCTGTAGCTTGGCCATCAGGCCGATGCCTCGGCCCTCCTTGTTCTCATAGATGAGGATGCCGCGACCGGCTTCGGCGATGGCGGCCAGAGCCAGCTCCAGTTGCTGGCGACAATCGCAGCGCAAGGAGTGAAAGACGTCGCCGGTAAGGCATTGCGAGTGGACGCGGACGATGGGAGGCTCGCCGGTGGTGATGTCGCCCATAATCAGGGCTACGGCGGTCTCGACGCGGTCGGCATCGGCGCATGGCTTGGGTGCAACGAGGATTCCCTCGAAGCCGAGAATGCGAAAGTGTCCCCAGCGAGTGGGAAGGTCGGCATCGGCGAGCTTGCGAACGGATTCAAAGGGCATAAATCAATTATACGGTTTGAGAGTGAGGAGAGTTACATTAGGGGAATGGTGCAGGCGATGGAACATGCAGGGACAGGGCCGATGGCAGACAGCCTGATTCTGATAACGCTGCTGGTGGAGTTGGGAGTGGCGGCGGCGGTGTCCAGTTCGCTGGCGCGCTCGACTACGTTCAAGAATCTGCTGCTTCTGCCGCATCGAAGCTGGCGACAGACGCTGGGTCTGGTGGCGATGATCGCGGTGCCGCTGACGCTCGGAGTCTGGGCGCGAGTGCTGGTTCCCAACTTCTACGCCGCAGATATTTCCTACGAGGCGACGATCCTGATGGGTCTGCTGCTGGGTCCGTCGGCGGCGATGGTGGGAGCGGCGGCGCTGGCGATTCCGGCGGAGTTGCACCACGAGTATTGGACGCTGCCGGTGAACCTGACCGTGGCGGCGATTGCCGGAGTCTTTGGCCATCTGCTCGAACGCGAGGAGGTCTGGTCGTTCTCGCCGATGATCGACCTGAGCCTCTATCGCTGGGTGACAAGGAATCTGCGGCGACCGCAGTTCGACCGGCAGATCGTCCTGCTGGTGCTGATTACGACGATGCAGTTCGCCACCAGCATGTTGGGGCGCGCATATCCGACGCACCTGTTTGCGCTGCACTCGCCGCACTGGCTGGTGGAGTTGGCCATCTGCGCCTGCGCTCCGGTGATCGTCGGAATCCCGCTGAAGATCTGGAACGCGGTGCACATCGAACGCAAGCTGGAGGAGCAGAGCCGCCTGCTGATGGAGGCGCGCCTCGATGCGCTGCAACGGCAGATCAATCCGCACTTCCTCTTCAACACGCTGAACTCGATTACCTCGCTGGTGCGCTCGCAGCCGGAGTTGGCGCGAGAGATGATCGTCAAACTGGCGAATATTCTGCGCGTTCTGCTGAAGAATCGCGACGCCTTCGTTCCCTTCAGCGAGGAGCTGGACTTTACCGACGACTATCTCGACATCGAGGTGGTTCGCTTCGGCGATAAACTGCACGTGGTCAAAGAGATATCCGAGGATACGCTGCCCGTCGTCGTACCCAGCATGCTGCTACAGCCGCTGATCGAGAACTCGATCAAGCATGGACTGGAGCCGCGCATCAGCGGCGGAACGGTGACGCTGCGCAGCCGCATCCTGTCCGACGGACGGCTTCTGATCGAGGTCGAAGACGACGGCATCGGCATGGAAGTTCAGCCGATCGGCGGTGCGACCTCGGCGCGAGGAACGAAGCGCAGCGGCTCGGGAATTGGCATGCGCAACGTGCGCGAGCGTATGGAGGTGCTGTACGGCGCAGCAGCCGAGGTGGAGATCGTGAGCCGCCCGGGGCGCGGAACCAAGGTCACGCTGGTGATGCCGGTGCTGGAGTCCGGCGCAGCTCCGTGGACACAGCTCGGCGAGGCGTTGCAGGCGACCTGGGCCGATGTTTCGCGCGCAGTCACGCGGAGCTGAATCCTGCGGCGGGAGCTGGTCGCGGCGGAGGAATCTGTGAGGCGCAAATTATTTTGCAGCTTGCAGAGCGGGGCTTGGTCGATCGGCCCGACTCCTGTTACACTCGATATGGTTGTTTCGACGACGTAACGCATGGCTTGGTTCTCCTGCGGGAGAAGGAGCGATGGACGACACGAGCGTCTGGTGGGGGGCTGTAGCTCAGTTGGGAGAGCGCCTCGTTCGCAACGAGGAGGTCAGCGGTTCGATCCCGCTCAGCTCCACCAAAACAACAACCAATCGTAAAACAGATTTAGACCTTTGCGACGACTTATGCGTCGTCGCTTGTGTCATGCCCGCGAAGTGCTTTGCAAATCAGCAAAATTTCCGATAAAAACATCTCTTTTGTACTCTGCGTCACTGTGATCTTTCGTCTGGTCTCGTAAGCTCGTATCGACTCAATTGGAGGAGTCGATCATGGCAGGAATCGCAGCAGACAATGAAGTTACGGTAAAGAATCTACTGAGCGCCCTGGAAGGCGAGTCGAACGCCAGCGCCAAGTACAACACCTTTGCCATCAAAGCCGAAGCGGACGGATTTCGCGGAGCCGCCAGCCTCTTCCGCGCCGCCGCGCGGGCCGAGCAGATCCACGCCACCAACCACGCGCGAGTCATTCTCCAGCTTGGCGGGCAGGTCTCGATCAAGCTCCACGAGATCGAGGTCGGAAGCACGCTCGACAACCTGAAGGCCGCACTCGCCGGAGAGCAGTACGAGATCGACCCGATGTACCCGGAGTTCATCGCCGAAGCCACAGCGCACAACAATACCGCCGCCATCCGCACCTTCCACGGCGCAATGGAGGCCGAGAAGACCCACGCACGTCTCTACGCCGAGGCGATTGCGCTGGTAGAATCGGGCGCAAAGGACGCATGGACCAACAAGCCGCGTAACTTCTACGTCTGCCCGGTCTGCGGCTACACCTCGGAGACGCCCGACGAACACGACCGCTGCCCCGTCTGCAACGCTCCCTGGGACAAGTTCGAAGTCATTCGCTAAATCGTCATCCCGGTAGAACCAGACGGAGGGAGTAGGCTAATCCTGCCTGCTCCCTCCGTTCGACTCTGCGGTGTACCCTGTTCGGTTCCACGACGTCCTTTACACCTTGTTCTGAGAGGTCTTCGGCGCTGGGCGGCGACCTATTCGCGGTCGCTGCCGTAGAC